>NZ_JAUBTN010000039.1:7189-59624 GCF_036705055.1 Microcoleus sp. CZ3-B2
ACCGCAGAGGGCGCAGAGAACGCAGAGAGGAGGAAAAGAGAGGTTTTGTTGAGGGTTTTTTGGGTGACAGGATATGCTGTTTTTTTTTTACCGCAGAGGGCGCAGAGAACGCAGAGAGGAGGAAAAGAGAGGTTTTGTTGAGGGTTTTTTGGGTGACAGGATATGCGGATAAAATGTTAATTAATGTTGAGTAAATTATTATTATGGATTTGACGATCGCCCGACAACTTTTTTACCAAGAAATTAATCAGCCAGACAACTCGATCGACCTGGCGAAAGCTGCTTTGTATGTGGCTTTGGAGGAATACCCGAATTTAGAGCTTCAAGCGTATTTAAATGTTCTCGATTCGATCGCCGATCGAGTGCGTTTGCGCCTCCCGCCACAGAATTATCCGCTGCGGATCATTCAAACTATTAACGGCTATTTGTATGAGGATTTGGAATTTTCGGGCAATGATGCTGATTATTATGACCCCCGCAATAGCTTTTTGAATCAAGTGCTCGATCGCCGTACTGGGATTCCGATTTCTTTATCTCTGGTTTATTTGGAGGTTGCTAAGCGCATTGATTTTCCGATGGTGGGGATTGGGATGCCGGGACATTTTTTGATTAAGCCGGATTTTGAAGATGCTGGGATTTTTGTGGATGCGTTTAATGGTGGCGAGATACTATTTCCTGAAGATTGTCAAGGGAGACTTTCTCAAATTTACGGTCAACCGATGGAGTTGCAACTGGCTTTTCTCGCCCCGGTAAGTACGCGGCAGTTGTTGGGGCGAATGCTGGGAAATTTGAAGGCGATTTATTTGCAGCAGCGTGATGCTTTGAGGGTGTTGGGAGCGATCGAACGGATTTTGCTGTTGTTTCCCGATGCGCTGTTGGAAAGGCGCGATCGCGGAATTCTTTTCTATCAAATGGGGCGTTTTTCTGAGGCGCGGCACGACTTGGAACTATACCTGACAAATGCTCCGAATGCTGAGGATGCTGCTGCAATTCGCCAATTGCTCGCAAGGCTCGATCGGAACTAAGTTAAATGGGCGATCGCACAACATCGCACCCCAAGCTACACTCGATAAGTTTTACAAAGTTCGATCGAATTTTTGCAAATCTGGACATAACATATAACCGAGAAATTAACACCTATCTTTTGATAGGTTACATTTGCTCGACCTGACTGTAAAATATTATGTCATTTACGGAACTCCTGACTCCACTTTCTCGACTGATACCCGCAGAGGCGATCGATCGAAACTGTATTTTGACGTAAAGAGGCACAAACCCATGAACTTTAAGTTTCAACAAAATTATCTCAACGGAATGCAACCACAGTCAGCCCATTTTACTAAAAAAATGTCAAAGTCTTTATCATTAGGTTTGGCACTTTTAATCTCGACAAGTGCAGTATTTCTGAACAGCAGCAAAGCCTTTGCACTAGACAATGTTACAGTAAAATACGGTGCTGTTGACGTAACTTTACCGATGAGCGATTTGCAAAGCTTTGCACAAACCGGCCAAGCATCACCTCAATTGCAAAGCGTTCTGAATCTGGCGAAACAAAAACCCGAAGCGGTGCGCGAAATATTAACGCGAGAAGTGGCTTTAGATTCCCAATTAGTAATGCGGCTGGCAAATACTTATTTTGGGGAAATTGTTTTCAAAGAATTGGGCGAGGTTGCTTATACGCCGACAACTCGGCTGCAAAGCGCGCCGGCACTGCGCGATGCTTTAGTCGCAGCTTCTAAAGATGGCAAAATATCGCTGATCGAAGTGATTCAAAATTACGGGCCTACCGCTTTAGAAGTGAATGGAGATCAAGCGATGGTAATCTATCAGCGAGTCATCAAAGATTTGCAAGATATGCAGGATATCTATAAGAATTCCCCAGCTTTGCAAAATACTGCTGGTCAAGCAAGGCAAATGATTTGTCAGCCAAATTCATCGCCGGGGGCTGGGAAGTAAATAATATCTATTACGGTTGCACTCATACATAATTGTTGACAGTCAACAGTCAACAGTCAACAATCATGTATAAGTGCAACTGGAATTGGTATTACCTATTAGCTATTACTAATTTTTTGAGATAATTGCTCCGCTACTCGTTTGAGTCGGCGGAGTTGGTCTTTCATATCTTTTTTTGTCAAAGAAGCTGCAAAGCTATTGAAACCAAATTTAATTAAAGGATTGGGGATTTGAAATTCAAAGCGGTTAATCAAAAGAGTTCCTTGGATGTGGGGCTGGCATTCCCAACGATCGCACCCTTGGAAAAATCCGTCAAACCCCCAAACAATTAAACCGGGTTGTCGCTCTAACACGACGCTGTTTAAAGTGGGTTGCAAAACCGGAATTTTTATGATGAACAAGCTGCGGCTTCCCACAGCAGTATCCCACTCGCCCTCTGGTTCGCAGCGCAGCATGGGATTGAGCCACTTGTGCATCAAAGTGCGATCGACTATACAGCGCTCCACCAAGGTGGCTGCAGCGCCAATTTCAATTGATTGCTCGAAAACTTGACGAATTGACATGAAAACCTGCAAGCTAGAAGCGTATTCTGACAGTTTTTTATCTGCCTTGTCAAATGTGACGTCAACCTGAGAAAAAAATGAATCAAACTTGGCAAGAAATAACTCAACAGATATCTAGTCCAATAGCGGTTATGTCCGATGGCTTACGCCCCGCTACGCTACGCCTTTTGGCGCAAGTCCAACCCACCCCGAATCCCCTGACAGATGCTGAACGCGGATTTAACGATTTTGTGGTGAGTTCAAACCTGGAAAATCTCCTCTGGGCGATCGGTATCCTGCTAATTGGCTTGATCGTATCAGCCCTTGTCTCATCTTTAGTCGGGGGATTGCTCAAGAAGACTACCATAGACAACCGACTGGCTGGTTGGATTACTGGCCGTCCGGCAGGAGAAGGCTCCCCGCAAGTGGAAAAATGGATTTCCGCTGCGGTATTCTGGATCATTTTTATCTTTTTCCTAGTTGCCTTTTTCAACCGGCTGAATCTAACGGCTGTCTCGCAACCCCTCAATACTTTTCTCAATCAAATTGCTGGTGCTTTGCCGAAGTTAGCTAAAGCCCTAATTTTTCTGGGGATTGCTTGGGTGTTGGCGACAATTGCCAGATTGGCTCTATCGCGGGCGATGCGGACTTTTGGCGTAGACGAGCGCTTGAATCAGCAGGTGGGGAATGCACCAAGCGAGAATCCTTTGCTGCTGAGCGAGACTCTGGCGAATGCGCTGTACTGGTTCATTTTTCTGCTGTTTTTGCCGTTGGTGCTCGAATCACTGGATTTGCAGCAGGCTTTGCTACCAGTTAATAATTTGCTCAACCAAATTTTGGCGGCAATTCCGAAAATCCTGGAAGCTTTGCTGATCGGGTTTGTGGGCTGGCTGCTGGCTCAAGTGGTGCAGCGGATTGTTACGAATCTGCTGGCTGCTGCTGGGGCGGACAGTTTGGGCGCTCGGTTTGGCATTTCCCGGAGTTCGGGCGGACAATCGCTGTCGTGGATTATCGGTACGATCGTCTACGTGTTGATTTTGATTCCCACGGCGATCGCAGCTTTGAACGCTTTGGACATCCAGGCGATTTCGCTGCCGGCCATCGCGATGCTCAACACGATTCTGGGCGCGCTTCCCAACATTTTCACAGCAGCCATAATTCTGGCAGTTGCTTACATTTTGGGGCGCTGGATCGGCGATTTGGTGACTAATATTTTCACCGGAATTGGGTTTAACAATATCTTTTCTTGGTTGGGAGTGCAGCCGAAACAGCCGCTGCGACTACCGCCGAGTTCGATCGATCCTGAAGCAACGATTCTGCAAGAACCGGATCTGCCGGCCCGCACGCCTTCGCAATTTGTCGGCATTGTGGTGCAGGTAGGCATCATGCTGTTTGCTGTGGTTGCTGCTACCGACGTGCTGGGGATTCCGGCGCTGACGGCGATTGTCAGCGGTATTGTGCTGGTTGCAGGTAGGGTGCTGGCCGGTTTGGTGGTATTTGCGATCGGCTTGTATTTGGCGAACCTAGCGTTTAGTTTGATTGCTAGTTCTGGAACTCGCCAAGCGCGGTTGTTGGGCCAAACGGCTCGCATCGCGATTATTGCTTTTGTTTCGGCCTTGGCGCTGCAACAAATGGGCATTGGCAGCGATATTGTGAATTTGGCTTTCGGGCTACTGCTAGGGGCGATCGCAGTTGGAATTGCTCTAGCCTTTGGTTTGGGTGGGCGCGAGATTGCGGCCAACGAACTTCGCCAATGGTTAGCGTCGTTTAAACAAGATAAAACGCCGCGTTTGTAACTCTATAAAATGGCGTTTGTAGTTGACAAACGCCATTTTATTGTTAGTTGTTAGTTGTTAGTTTTTATTTGTTATTTGTTAGTTGTTATTTGTTAGTTGTTAGTTGTTGGTTGTTATTTGTTATTTGTTATTTGTTATTTGTTATTTGTTATTTGTTATTTGTTATTTGTTATTTGTTAGTTGTTATTTGTTAGTTGTTAGTTGTTAGTTGTTAGTTGGTAGGGGCGGTGGATGGTGCGTGCCCGCCCTCAGTTGTTAGTTGTTATACAATTATGAAAATTAGTGCGACATAAAAATTATCAGCTATCGTCTGTTGGGAAACGGCACTGCCGTGTCCGGCCAGGGGTGAGAGCGCATGAACGATAATTTATATAAGATCGATCGCGCTCAGCAAGACTTTTTAAAATTGGCATTAGTTGTTGGTTATTGATTATTACTTAAGTGCTAAAATAAAATTAGCGATAACTGAAGAGGCTTAAACTGTGACAGTTTTCACTTCTATCGAACAATCAGAAATAGAATATCCCAGCAGCGATCGCCTGCTTTCTACCTTCAGATTACAGCCTCGGATCTACAGGTTCGCTCTCCATCGCTAAAACTCCGAAAACGCACTCGTGAACTTGTCTCAAAGGAGCGCCCGCCACAAATCTCTCCAATGATTCTACACCGAGAGCAAACTCTCGCAACGCTAAAGAACGCTTCCCGGAAAGCCCGCGCGATCGCAATTTTTCCAAATGCTCCGGCAAAGAATATTCCAAGCCGTAAATAATTCGCAAATACTCTTTACCGCGACATTTGATCGCAGGCTGTACCAGTCCTTTGCTATTGTTCACAATAAATTCCATCGGTTTAACCACCATCCCTTCGCCCCCAGCATCAGTCATTTTTTCCCACCATTGAATCCCTGCCAATTGACTGTCAAGATCGGCAATTCTAACTACTTTGTATTGAGTAGCTAACAGCAATTCTAGGTCAAAATTACAGATTTCTGCTATCTGTTCCATGTGCCAGCAGTGATTTTCGTCAGTGTGAACTTTTCCCTCGGTTGCCAAGATGTGGAAAGGCGCTAACTTGAGGTCAGATATGGATTTTACGGGCCAGCAGTAGCGCTGGTAGGCATTGACATAGCGATCGGCTAAATCGGCTCGTTCCCGGTAGCTAGCCAAGACAGAATCAACTGCAACTCCCCGCTGTTTTGCCTTTTCTAGCTGCTGAATCGCCTCTGCAAACCCGTGACGGGATGCGGTTCCCACGGCAGCATATTGTTCTTGCAATAAACCTTGAGCTTTGGCAGACCAAGGCATTAATTCGCAGTCCAAACAAACCCAATCAGTTTTAAATTTATCCCAAAAATTGCTGGCAGAAAGAGCGCGATTTACCCGCGTTAAAAACTCTGTTTCTAAGGTATAATTATCGAAGAAATGCCGACCTGTACGGGTGTAACAAATGCCAATGCTGTTGTTGAGAATCCCGAAGCGCCGTTTAGCCGCCGATTCATCTTGACAAACAATGACAACTGCACGGGAACCCATGTGCTTTTCTTCGCACACAACTGTCGATACGCCCTGCTGTTGGTAGTAGTTAAAGGCTTCGGCTGGATGTTCTAAAAGTCCCGGTTCTTTGGATGTCGCAGCGGGAGACATGGTGGGCGGCAAATAAATCAGCCATTTGGGATTGGCGGCAAATCTGCTCATTACTTCCAGGGCTGCGATCGCATTTTCTTCGCGAATTGCAATGTTACGTTGCAGCCTTGTTGAAATCATGCGTTTTCCGAGCACGTCGGAAATATCCAGCACATCGTCAAACTGCTGTTGGGCGGTCAGATTTGTGGCGAGAAAACTGTTGTCTGGAGTTGCAATGGATGGAAATGCGATCGGTTTGGCTGGTTCGCAGTAAATCATCGCAGCAGGAACGCTGACAAATTCTCTTTCAGGATACCGCAAAGCTGTTAGTTTGCCGCCGAAAACGCAGCCCGTATCAATATCAACAGTATTGTTCAACCATTCTGTTTCGGGAATCGGGGTATGTCCGTAAACAACAGCAGCTTGACCTCGATATTCGGCGGCCCAATTGTAGCGGACTGGTAAGCCGAATTCATCGATTTCGCCTGTGGTTTCTCCGTACAATGCGAAATCTCGAACGCGGGCCGATGCGCGTCCCTGAAGTTCTGCTTTCATTCCGGCGTGGGCGACGACTAATTTGCCACCGTCGAGGACGTAATGCCCGATTAAACTATCGAGAAATTGCCTAATTTCGCTAACTGCTAATTCGCGCAATTCATCGGGTAAATCTGCAATTTCTGCTAAGGTTTGTTCGAGTCCGTGGTTGATTTTGACATTTTTGCCGCTGAGTTTTCGCAGTAATTTGATGTCGTGATTTCCGGGGACACACAATGCTGTTGATGCGGCTACCATGTTGCGGACGAGTTTGAGGGTGTCGAGAATGCGGGGGCCTCGATCGACCAAATCGCCCAAAAACACGGCTTTACGCCCTTCTGGATGGGCGTAGGTGGGAAAATCCCAAAAGCCGGATGCGCTGGATTGTCCGACAATTTGATAGCCCAACTGTTGCAGCAATTGTGACAATTCGCCGCAGCATCCGTGAACGTCGCCGATGATGTCAAAGGGGCCTGTGTCCTGTTTGCGGTTGTTCCACAGCGGTTGTCTCTCGATTTGGGCTGCTGCGATGTCCTCTGGGGTGCGGAGGATGTGAACGTAGCGGAAGCCTTCGCGATCGAGATTTCGGAGCGATCGTCTTAAATTCTGAACGTGGCGGCGAATGACATGATTCCCAAAATTGCGGTTTGGACGCTGTTGATTGCGATCGGCACACAATTTCTCTGGCAAATCTAGCACAATTGCTACTAAAAAGCAATGATATTTTCGGGCTAATTCCAACAAAGGTTTGCGGCTTTCCTGCTGAACGTTCGTAGCATCAATCACAGTTAATTTTCCCGCAGCCAGACGTTTAGCAGCGATTAAATGCAGCACTTCAAAAGCATCAGCGGTGGCCGCTTGATTGTTTTCATCATCGGAAACCAGGCCGCGGCAGTAATCCGATGAAATGATTTCTGTCGGTTGGAAATGCTGGCGCGCAAAGGTGGATTTGCCGGAACCGGATGCACCGATCAGCAGGACTAAAGATAGTTCGGGAATCGTAATTTTCATTGTTTAATAATTGTGATTTATCTCGTTTTTGCTTGCATCAAGATTATTTAACCGCAGAGAGCGCAGAGAACACAGAGAGAGAGAATAGAGATAAATAATTCTAATGAAGAGCTGAATTGATATTACTCGTTGGCCGGCTTGTCAAGGTTAACTACAAAAATATCAAAAGGTTTGACTACTATTGCCACTCAAGCTCCTCCCACTCTGTAGCGGTGACATCATCAAGCAGGACATCATCATGTTGCTCTGCCATTTTTGCGAACGCTTCATCCCAACCTGCTCGCGGTTTTATAGCTGCACGAATGACGATCGGATCGCCCTGAACTTCGATTTCTACTGCTCCGCTAATACCAATTTGCTCTAACCAAGATTTGGGAATGTGAATGCCCTGAGAATTGTCAATTTCAACGATCCGGGTTTGAATAGATTTACTCATAGCTGAAGCCTGCATTTTTTCAACTTTAACTATATTGTAAGCACAAACAGACTGTCGAGATTATTTTGACTGGGTGAATATTGCCATTTGCGTAGGCGAACCCACTTCTAAATCCTCGGTTCCAACGGATCGAAACTCTACCCCAAAACCAAACCGTTCAGCAACTCCATTCGCCCAAGCCTGAAACTCCCCGCGCGTCCACTCAAAACGGTGATCGCGGTGGCGAAATTTACCCGCAGGCAAGTTTTCAAACCGAACATTGTACTCAATATTGGGAGTTGTGACGATCGCAATTTTCGGCCGCACAAACTCAAACAAAACCCGTTCAAAAGCAGCCAACCGTTCTAAATCCAGATGTTCGATCACTTCAATCACCGTTGCTGCGTCAAAATCCGTCAAGCGGCTGTCCCGATAAATCAGGGAACTTTGGATCAATTGTAAGCGAGATTGCTGTGCGGGAGAAAAGCGATCGACCTGCAATCGTTCCTTGGCGATTTCCAAAGCCCGAAAAGACACATCGACTCCGGTAATTTGGGCGATCGCACTTTCTTTCAAAAGCAATCGCAGCAGTTTTCCCTCACCGCAGCCCAAATCTACCACTCGCTGAGCACCGCTGGCTTTTAAAACAGTCATCACAGCTTCTAAACGCTGTTCGTTGAGGCTAATTCGCTGTTCTAAAACTTCCTCTTCTAAAGCACGAGAAACTTCGAGTTTTTCGGGATCTGTATTATCTTCTTCTGCTAATTGTGCAACAGCAAGGCGAGTCAAACGGCGCTGGCGTTTCAAATAGCGATCGGCAATTTGTTCGCGGGCGGGATGCGCGTTCAACCAACCTTCGCCGTGACGCAATAACTTCTCGATTTCATCATCGCCCACCCAATAATGTTTATCGTCGTCTAAGACAGGAATTAGTACATAAAGATGGCTCAACAAATCCGCCAACCGCACTGTATTTTGCAATTCCACAGCAAAGTAAGGACTCGCGCCCCACTCGGGAAATTGCTCGTCAAGAATCAGCGGTTTTGCTGTGACTTGATAGCCAAGCGGCTCAAACATTTGGCGCAGGAACTTCTCGCCGCCACGACAGGGTAAAACCGACAGCTTAACTGTCAACGGAAGGGCAGTTTCTGCGAGTTCCGGGCGGTCTTTGCAGCGCCCAGATAGGGCGGTACTAAAGACCTGGGCGAGGGCGACACTGAGAAAGGATGAGGCAACGTAGGGGCGATCGTTAACGTATTGTTCGAGCGGGCGATCGCCCGATTTCGACTTTCCCCGCACCAAAGCAACCGGATCGACATCTAACAGCAAAGCCGCCGTACACTTGTCTGCATTTGCTTCAGGATAAAACACGCTGGCTTGTCCGAAAGTCATCGGGAAGCATTGAAGGCGATCGGGATGTTTGTGCAGCAAATAGCCCAAATCTGTAGCAGGGACGCGAGTTGTGGAGATAGTTAATAACATAATATTAGGAATTGGGCATCGGGCATCGGGCATCGGGCCTAAAAGCATCGGGCCTAAAAGCATCGGGCATCGGGCATCGGGCATTGGGCATTGGGCATCGGGAATTGGTGTTTGTTATTGCATAATTGCTTCTTCTGACTAATGACTAATGACTACTGACTACTGACTACTGACTACTGACTACTAACTAATGACTACTGACTAATGACTACTGACTACTGACTACTGACTACTGACTACTGACTACTGACTAATGACTACTGACTACTGACTAATGACTAATGACTACTGACTACTGACTACTGACTACTGACTACTGACTACTAACTAATGACTACTGACTACTGACTACTGACTACTGACTACTGACTACTAACTAATGACTACTGACTACTAACTAATGACTACTGACTACTGACTACTGACTACTAACTAATGACTACTGACTAATGACTACTGACTACTGACTACTGACTACTGACTACTGACTACTGACTATTAAGATTGCGGTTTTTCCCCACTCCCCAAATTCAACTTAGCCCGCAACTCATCCTTAATCCGATTTAAAATAGAATCCTCATCCAAAGAAGACAAAATCTTGCTCACAACAGCCTTCGGCCCATCATCTCCCCAAGAAGCACCATTAGCCAAATAAGCCTTAGTAACTTGACCGATTCCGTAGCAAGAAACCCCAGCAATTGCAGCTTGAGTCACAGCCACAGAAAGATAAGGCCCCAAGGCCAAACCTCCCGTCGCCGGTGTCGCCAAACCCAACAATCCTTTCAAAGAACTTAAACCCAAATTAGCCAACAATTCCCCCGCAGTAATTCCCCCCATACTAATCGCAATCTTTTGCAGCAATTCCACCGCCCCCGCTTCCGTCATCGCAATGCCGTAAACTTTAGATAAAGTTAAGATCATCACCACATCAATTACCGCACCGCTGAGAATATCAACTACAGTAACTGGATTTAGGGCGATCGCCACAGCTTTAGTCATTACCCCATTCCAGATAATCCGGTTAGCCGCGTCTTCTCTAATCTCCATTTTTCGCTGCACCAACTGCTCGTTAATATCCCCCGCACAAAGCATCGTATTCAGCGCCACCAAAGATTTTCCTTCCCGGTCTAAAATCTCCAAAATCTTTAATTTTAAATCCTCAACTTGTGGTAAAGTACGAGTCATTTGCACGCTCATACTTCCGTCGGGACGGCGCACCGCCCGCGCCGTTAAAGGTGAAGCTGCAGCCATCACAATTTCATCGGGAGATAACAATTCTCTCACGCGATCGTCCCGAATTTTGTGATAAATTGCCAGCCTATCTGCATCGGGATACTGGTCAATTTTATTGAAAACTAATAACATCGGTTTTCCGGCTTCCCGCAACTGCGAAAGTGCTTGATATTCCACTTTCGTAATGTCGCCAGCAACTACAAACAATATCAAATCGGCTTGTTTTGCGACGCGGCGGGCTAAAAGTTCGCGAGTTTCGCCGTCAACTTCATCTATTCCCGGAGTGTCGATTAATTCTACTTGCGATAAACGGTAAATAACAGGCGAAAGTCGTAGCGTAGCGGGGCCTAAGCCATCGGGTAAATCGTCATCAATACCATCTCCGACATCCCACTGGCCAATAGTTGTGGTGCGAGTCACCCCGTGAGTCGGGCCAGTTTCAAACACATTTTGACCGAGTAGCGCGTTTAAAACCGAAGATTTCCCCCTTCCCACCATCCCAAACACAGCGATTTGCACGCAAGCGCGCTCTAGCTTGTCCAGCATGGTTTCCAAGCCGCCAATTTCCGGCTCCAGTCCAGTTCGCTCTTGTGGTGTCAAGTCGAGATTTTCTACTATATCTCGCAGAGCATCTTTAGCGCGGCGCAGGTTGAGTTCTGCTTGAATGTCTGCGAAACTTAATATTGTGTCGTCTAATTCGCGATCGACATTTGAGAAATCCGATACTTCAGTCATTGTTACCTGATGTTATAGCTTTGCTTTACTTAAAGTTTTAACCGATATGATGCCATTCTAGCTTTTTCCGTCTGCTTTGTACATTAGGGTACGGCAATGGCGTGTTTATAATCCGGGTAGGGAGACAGAAATGCTGTGTCCTAATCATGGTAAGGACACAGCATTTCTGTCTCCCTACAGAGGTTATGTCAAATCTATGTATATCTGGTAGAAAAACGGCATTGCCGTGTCCCTAATTTTGGTAAAAAAACGGCATTCTCCTGTCCCTAATCTTGGTAAAAAAATGGCATCGCCTTGTCCCTAATCCTGGGAAAAAAACGGCATTGCCCTGTCCCTAATCCTGGGAAAAAAATTGCATTGCCCTGTCCCTAATCCTGGTAGGGAAACGGCAATGCCGTTTCCTGACGCGGATTAGGACACAGCAATGCTGTGTCCCTACAGATATCATGTAAAACCTGTTTAATTTACAACAATGATTAACCTCATCAAAATAGCCAGTTATCCATTTCCTTTACGTGTGATAATTTTCCTATTAATCTTGCTAGCAATTTGGCTGCCCGTCGCAGCACCAATTTATCTCTTAGTTAAAGATAGTAACCTAGCAACTATTCTGACAATGGGATTGTTGTTTGTCGAATTTTTGTTCCTAGTGTGGCGCTGGGGAAAACAGGTTTACGGACAAACGCAATTGCTCAAAAGTTACGGTTTAGTCAATACGCGACAAAACGGTTTTGAGCTTTTGACTGGATTGGCGATCGGCATTTCGATAACTTTCACCCTATTTTTAGCGCAAGGACTGCTTGGCTTTGTCGCATGGCAAAATTCTGATAATTTGCCGAGAATCATCGCAGAAGGGCTGTTAAGCGCCCTTGGAGTCGGTTTTGCCGAGGAGTTGGTATTCCGGGGTTGGTTGCTGGACGAATTGCAGCGGGATTACAGTTATCAAATTTCTGTGCGGGCGAATAGCCTGGTATTTGCCCTATCTCATTTTATCAAATCTGTGGAGGGAATGCTGCGGACTTGGCCTCAGTTTCCGGGGTTGTTGCTGCTGGGTTTGATTCTGGTTTTGGCAAAGCGAAGCCGTCAAAATCGATTGGGTTTGTCGATCGGGCTTCATGCAGGTTTAGTCTGGGGATACTATATAATTAACGTCGCAGAGTTAGTGCGATATTCTGGCTCTGTTCCCGATTGGGTGACAGGAATTAACGGCAATCCGTTGGCTGGGGCAGTGGGGCTTTTGTTTTTGAGCGTATTGGCTGTGGGAATGCGAAAAATTAGTCAGTAGTCAGTTGGCAGTTGTTGGTTGTCGGTTGACTGTTGTCATTTTATCAATTCCCAATGACCAATTACCTATGAAACTCACGATTTTTGCCGCAGCTATACTGCTAATTAGTGCCAACTTTTCTGCTTCTGTAAAAGCACAAACTACCGCACAAGTCAAGCTAAATAATTCTTTAGTTCAAGTGCAGCCAACCCGCGAACAAATCCTCAATGCTTGCGTGCTCAATCAGGCTGAAACTCTGCCCAATCCTTTTACCGATGTGCCTTCCAATCACTGGGCTTACAAAGCGGTTTTGACGATGTATTATTGCGGCGCTTACCGAGAAGCAACCCCGCCTGCTTTAATTCAAGAATTGCTGCAATCACCACAAATCAACTGATGATCCCGCATTTCATCAGAGGCCAGAAACCGGGTTTTTTACGAAAATACTTGTTGAAAACCATAAATCTCGGAAAAACCCGGTTTCTTAGTTCGTAGCGTCAAGGCCAAAGAAACCGGGTTTTTGAGAGTTTTAGGGTGTGGTAACGAAGTATTTCTTAAAAAGTTTGGTTTCTGACTCAAGGTGTTTCCAGGCCAAAGAAACCGGGTTTTTGAGAGTTTTAGGGTGTGGTAACGAAGTATTTCTTAAAAAATTTGGTTTCTGACTCAAGGTGTTTCCAGGCCAAAGAAACTGGGTTTTTGAGAGGTTTAGGGTGTGGTAACGAAGTATTTCGTAAAAACCCGGTTTCTGAGTATTAAAACTGAGCCCTAACAGTAAACGAATAATCGCCGCCCGGTTCAAGCTGATAATCCCATTTTTCCAGAAAACGGTGCAGCGGTTCTTGAATCAATGCCCTACCCCGAGATGGTTCCAGTATCAGTGTTTTTTCTGCGGTGAAACGCCACTGAAACTGCCACTCAAAATTGCCGGCACTTACTTCACCCTCAATGGTGCCTTTTAGCCAAGATTGGCCAGTCACTCGGACATATGCAGTTGTTTCGGGCAAACGTCTCGAACTCACCTTTTTGTTTCCGCGTTTGTTTCTGCAATGGTACGATTGTTGTAAAGACTCATGGCTTTTTCTACTCCCTGGTGGAGGCTAAGCTCCACAGCTTCTACAACTAATTTAAGCACTTTCTCTACTAATTGACTTTCCTCTGAGGAAAATTTTCCTAATACGAAGGAAATCGTATCTTTGTCATTTTTAGCAGGATCGTTTTGAGGTTTGCCGATGCCAATCCGCAAGCGGGGAAATTTGTCTGTGCCCAAATGAGAAATTGTCGATTTCATGCCGTTGTGGCCGCCGGCTGAACCTGCTAGCCGCATTCTGAGTTTGCCGATCGGCAAATCCATATCGTCATATACTACTAATACGGACTCTGGAGGTATTTTGTACCAATCTGTGGCCGCCCGAATCGATTGGCCGGACAGGTTCATGTACGTCAACGGTTTCAGCAAGCGGATTTTCTGTCCCCGCGGCCGATTTCCCTCGCCAAATATGCCTTGAAATTTGCGGTTTTCTGACAGGGAAATTTGCCAAGATTTAGCCAAGGTATCCACTGCATTAAAGCCGATATTGTGTCGCGTGCGATCGTACTTTGGTTCTGGATTTCCCAAGCCAACTATTAGCTGGGGAATTATTAACTCCGCTGGTGTTTCCGACTTCTGAGTGTTATTCATCTAACTGTTTGCGGTATCTTCCTTGGCTGCCGCGATTTTTTCGGGTTCGGGCTTTTTGGTAGTTGCGACTGCTTCTTCTAACTGCTTGGCTTCCCGCGTAAACTCCGACTCAAAATCCCGCGAAGCGTCTTGAAATCCCCGCAGTGCTTTTCCGAAACTCCGACCGATTTCAGGTAATTTTTTCGGACCGAATACCAACAGGGCGATGGTAAAAATTACGGCCATTTCCGGCAAGCCAATTCCAAAAATATTCATGTTTTTTCTCCGGTATTTTGTTTAATTAATTAGCATTAAATTACGAGCCACTAACGGGAAAGGGCAAGGGGAAATGGGAAAATTTAGCTTTCACCCTTTCTCCTCTACCCTCAGCTTTTACTGTTAGCCTGACTGTTTCGCGCTCAAATTTTAGCGGCCGAGACTCGACCAATCGACATCCACATTCTCCAGAATCAGTGAAGAGTTGTAGATTTGCAAAATAATCAACAAGAACACGAAAAACAGTCCGATGAAAACGCTCATCAACAGGGTGGTTCCCCAACCAGGGGCTACCTTGCCGTATTCTGAGTTAAGGGGTTTGAGTATATCTCCTAACCAAGTCCGCTGTGCCATAAGTCACCTACAATGAATCTCTACAGAAAAGTTTGACATACTTCCACCGCTAATTGCGATCGCAATTTTTTAGACCCCCACTCCCCGACTCTGCCGCAGTCTCCGACTCTCCCCGTCTCCCCGTCTCCCCCGGATGCTGCCATACCCTACCCAGCCTAAAATCACTAGACTTTGAGACGGATTGTTATTTTTTGTAATATTATAGAGTGGATAACTCATAATTGCTCCCCAATATGGAACCAGCAGCATTTCTAGGTATTTCTCTCGGTATGTGTCTGGTGGCAATCACCGGCTTCACGATTTACACGGCTTTCGGCCCTCCCGCCAAGCAATTGAGAGATCCTTTTGAAGAACACGAAGATTAGAGATGAAGGAAGAAGGAAGAAGGAAGAGGGAAGAAGGAAGAAGGAAGTTCGGCAACGGATTATGTAACGGATGTAACGGATGTAACGGATGTAAGTCCGTCGGAAGAAGGAAGAAGGAAGAAGGAAGGTTTGCCCAATTTTCCCCCTCTCGCCCTCTCGCCCTCTCTCCCTCTCCCCTTCTCCGAAGCGATCGAACTTCTGCTTTGGCCCGATCGACCTTTCGCCTCCCCAGTCAATGCTAGATTCTGCAAAAATACAGTAAATCTCTATTGGAAAAATATATCTTCCAGTTAAAGTAAAAATTATCAGGTTTTAGGCGAAAGCACTATGGGCAACAGCTTCGGGCATTTATTTCGGATATCGACATTTGGGGAATCTCACGGCGGCGGTGTGGGAGTAGTAATAGACGGTTGTCCGCCCCTGGTGTCGCTAGACGCATCGGAAATTCAAGCGGAACTCGATCGCCGCCGCCCGGGCCAAAGCAAAATTACGACGCCCCGCAAAGAAGCAGATACCTGCGAAATTCTGTCGGGGGTGTTTGAAGGCAAAACTCTGGGAACTCCGATCGCAATTTTAGTCCGCAATCAAGACACTCGTCCTCAAGATTACGGCGAAATGGCGACAACTTACCGCCCTTCCCACGCCGACGCTACCTACGATGCTAAGTACGGAATTCGGAACTGGCAAGGCGGAGGTCGAAGTTCGGCGAGGGAAACTATTGGTAGAGTAGCAGCAGGGGCGATCGCCAAAAAAATTCTCTCTCAATCCGCTGGAGTCGAAATCGTCGGCTACGTCAAACGCATCAAACACTTAGAATGCGTCGCCGACCCGGACACTGTTACCTTAGAACAAGTAGAAAGCAACATCGTCCGCTGTCCCGATGCCGACTGCGCCGAAAGAATGATTGAACTAATCGAAAAAGTTCGCGACAACGGAGATTCGATCGGCGGTGTAGTCGAATGCGTCGCCCGCAACGTACCCAAAGGTCTGGGAATGCCCGTATTCGACAAACTCGAAGCCGACTTGGCCAAAGCGATCGTGTCCTTGCCCGCCTGCAAAGGCTTTGAAATTGGTTCTGGCTTTGCCGGGACTATGCTTTTGGGCAGCGAACACAATGATGAATACTATACTGATGAACAAGGGGCAATTCGTACAGTGACGAATCGTTCCGGCGGAATTCAGGGTGGCATTGCTAACGGTGAAAATATCATTCTGCGGGCGGCCTTCAAACCAACTGCGACAATTCGCCAGCAGCAGCGCACAGTTACCCGAGAGGGTGAAGCAACGCTGCTAGCGGCCAAAGGACGGCACGACCCTTGCGTTTTGCCAAGAGCTGTGCCAATGGTGGAAGCAATGGTAGCTTTAGTGTTGTGCGACCATCTGCTGCGCCATCACGGACAATGTGGAACCTTAAAGTCTGAATTTTAAAATGGAAATCAGCTTGTCCTCTGTAGCGGCAACTCCCGTTGATTGCCCTCAACCCTCGGAATCAATAAAAGGTATGGATGATTTTGTCGTACAGTTCTGGGGCGTGCGGGGCAGTGTTCCGACACCAGGATCGGAAACTGTTCGCTACGGCGGAAATACTTCTTGTTTGGAAATGCGAGTAGCTGGCAAACGCTTGATTTTTGACGGCGGAACAGGCTTGCGGATGCTGGGAGACCAGTTGATGCAAGAAATGCCGGTGCAAGCTTATATGTTTTTTACTCACTATCACTGGGATCACATTCAAGGTTTCCCGCTGTTCGCCCCAGCTTTTATCCGCGGCAATAGGTTTGATATTTATGGGGCGATTCCGCCGGATGGAGATTGTCTCAAAAGGCATTTTGTGGAACGGATTCTGCACTCGAATTCGCCGGTGCCGCTGATGGGTTTGCCTGCAGATTTGAATTTCTACGAACTCAATCACAACCAGACGATGATGCTGGACGATATTGAGATTAGGACTGGTTCTCTGAATCACCCGAATACTGCTATGGGATATCGGGTGAGTTGGCAGGGACGTTCGGTGGTTTACTGTTCTGATACGGAGCATTTTCCCGATCGACTAGATGAGAATGTCTACAATTTGGCCCTCGACGCTGATGTGCTGATCTACGATGCGATGTACACCGACGAGGAATATCACAATCCCAAGTCTCCGAAGGTGGGTTGGGGACACTCGACTTGGCAGGAAGCGGTGAGAATGGCTAAGGAAGCAAGGGTGAAACGAGTGGTGATTTTTCACCACGATCCGGCTCATACTGACGATTTTCTCGATCGCATCGCCGAAGATGTGCAAATCGCTTTCCCCAAGGCTGTCATGGCCCGCGAGGGTCTTATTTTGCCGATCGGCTTCTGAACTTTCGTCGGTACGGTCGATCGCTCATAACTTTATCCTACGATCGTTTTTTGATGTGGAGCAGGTCTTGTGGCCCGCTCCACAACTTTTTTATTTTTAGCAAATACTGTTAGTGCGTGGTATAATTCTGGGCTAGTAACTTTTTAGGAAGAATATTTAAGTTTTTTTTGATTGTTTTACTCGCTCTTATTTGAGAAGCTCGGCAAAATTAGCAGTTTGTTAATCGCGATCGCGCGGGTGGATCGTAATTGCGATCGCTGTGAATGTGCCGTGACAAGAAGTATCGAGTTTGAGGGCATCTCAGATGAGAACGAAGTGCCGTACAACCTGCGGGCGATCGCAGGATCGAGCCACAACCCACCCGCGCGATCGCTTCCGCAAAACGCACACCAAGAAGTAAAATAATTGGAGGATTGCAGCAGGCGAAAAAGTGAAAGTTTTAAGTGTCAACAAACACGGCGAGGCTCCGCAAGATTTCACTCTCGCACGAGGCTCCCCAATTGGCAACAAACTTGACTTTATCATCGTCATACCTGCAATTTTTTGAGTAATTCCTAAACAAAAAAGCTGAGGTTATAGTTAGGAAAAAACACAGGTACGTTGCTTTTTTGGAAACATGAATATTTGCAACTCTGAAAAGCCGATCTGAGAGCTTTTCGCTACAATCTGAGTGATTTTTCCGCAGTCAATTTCATTCAAAAGAAAGAGACGATCGCTCTTTGGTTTGGGACTAGCTGCAACAGCAAAGTGAATGTTATGACTTGACTATCAAAATGGGAAATTTACGTTTTAGATCTTCAGCAAATCAGTACAGATGGATTGCCCTAGGCAGTTTTGCTGTAATTATGGGTATTTCAGGGGCATTAGCCTACCGCCTAGCTCCGCTGCCGGGATTCCTGGCTCAAGGCACTCTGGCTTCTAATAATCCGCCAGTCAAATTTTCGAGCACGGGCGCGACAATTCTCAAGCAGGGAGAGCAACTGACTCCCGATGTTCTGCTGGCAGATAATGTTGTCAAAGCAGTCGCAGATGCAGTTAAGCTGTCGCCTCAGCAAGTTCGACAAAATGCTAGCGTCAAGATTTCTAAGCCGGAAGAACCTCTACAGATTGCTGTTGGGTATCGCTCGCTCGATCGGGATCAAGCAGTGCAAACGGCGGATATGTTGATGAAAGGCATGGTTGAAAAAAGCCGCCTGATTAACAGATATCGGTGGCAATCAGTCAATCAGTCGCTCAACCAACGCTTGGCAAAAGTCACTCAAGACCTCAAACAAGCTCAACAACAACTCGACCAATACGAAAGAGAGCGCGCTCGCCTGTTGCAGCAAATGAAGCTTCAGCAAGACTTTTACAACAAAACTCAGCTCGCGATGGCGGATACGCAAGCGTCGGAAAAAGAAATGGTGAGCAGTTTGGCTGCCGCGACAGCGCCGCAAATTGTGGCCACACCCACGAGCGATCCGACTGTGCCTCTGATTTTGGGAGTTGGGCTGCTGTTGGCGATTTTGGTAAGTCGCGGTTTGATTCCTTCGGTGGCAGATTGGCAGCACAAAACAGCTTTTCAGCGAGAAGAGAGCGAAAGGCTCCAAAGTGCTTTGTACCGACTGATCAAAGAAAACCGCGGCGAAATCACTTTGGTGCGGTTTGCGATGGAGACGCGGCTGTCGCCGGATGTCGCCCAGCGTTTTTTGAACGAACAAGCTGAAATCTTTAATGCCAATTGCGAAATTAAAGACGACGGCAGTATCTTGTATCACTTCCACATTTAAAAGGTGGCAGGCGCGCTCGCTCCACAGAAAACCCAGAGCCGATCGGGCATTCACTGCTCGATCGGTTTGCCTTTTGGGTAATTAGTTAAAAAATCTTTAAGATATGTAATTTGGTTGTTCCGTTTGCTTCCCTGTATGTATAATGAAAAAAAATACGTAAATATACGGTTGCTTTTTACTTGAGTTACCTATAAAGGCATAGTTTCTCGTTAAATGTTTCTTAGGGAGTAACTCAGCTCAGTATAAATGCTGTAGTCTAAAGCTATAAGTTGTTCGGGGTGTTACATAGTTTCACAGAAGAAATTAGCTCTGGCCAGAGCCTGCAATCAAGCTCCCAGCCTGAAAACGTACTTTTTACATTTAACTTTTGCAATCACCAGTTGAGGCTAAACCTATGATATTTGGAATAATTGGCTCTTCTTTCGTAGCTTACTTTTTGTTGATGTCGATCGCCAACTACGGCGACACTGGAATGTAGACTAGACCCAGCCGGCAAAAAAGCAGTTTGACAAATTCGGTAAAGTATTTGAGCCAGCCGTGTCTGTCGTGTCCGCAATTTGCAGGAAAATCAATGGATGAAGGAGTCGTTAAGTACCGCTGTGACTGGAAAGAGGCAGACCCTGTAGCTGCCGGGGACATAGCAGATTTGATGGACTGGCGCGATCGACTCCACTCTTGGGGACTAATTGCCGTCTACGAAAATGGCATCGGGTTTGGGAACGTCAGCGTCAGGATTGGCAATTCTTGCCAGTTCGTGATTTCCGGCACCCAGACAGCACACTTGCCGCAGCTAGGGCCAGAATCCTACTGTACTGTTTCCGAATTTAACTTAGAACAAAATTTCCTCTGCTGCCGGGGCCCAGTACCAGCTTCGTCGGAGTCCCTGACTCACGCAGCACTTTACCTTCACGCTAGCGATGTGGGGGCGATTATTCACATCCACAATCCTCAACTCTGGCAACAACTGCTGTTTAAAATTCCTACTACTAGAAAAGAAATACCTTACGGCACTCCTCAAATGGCCTTAGAAATGTTTAGACTTTTTGAGGAGGAGAATCTCGCCGATCGCAAAATTCTGGCGATGGCCGGTCACGAGGACGGAATTATCTGTTTTGGCAGCACTTTGGACGAAGCTGGGAAAGTGCTCTCGACTGCGATCGGTGAGACCAGATCTGCGTTAAACTGAGCTTGATCCTTGGCTGATGCTCGATCGCTCCAACGCGCCGACACAGCTTAAAAACTTTGACCGTGCGTCTTGCCTGTTCGGTAAGGGAAAGATATTTTAAAGAAACACATTTTATAGCAAAAGCTGAGAGTCATCGTGAATCTAACTAAACTTGTAAGCTCAAAAGAACTGCAATCCGAGGTATCTCGTCTCACCGAAGAGCTGCAAATGCGCGACCAATTGGTGCAGCAGTTGTCTCAAGAACTTTTCAGACTGGTGAAGGGAAATACGAGTTTTGTTCCTGCGCCGGAAGTTTCCGATCGCCACCAAGCTCAAATGCAGGCGATGCGCGAACAACTGCAAGCTGTTGAAGAACAGGTGGGTTTTTATCAAGAACAAATCGCCGATCGGGATGCTGAGGTTTACCAACTGCGGCAGTCAGTGCAAGAATTGACCGATCGCTCTCGGATGCTCGAACAAGTTGTTCAGGAATTGCCAGGGGTTTACCGCCAGAAGTTTGCCGAACGGATCGAGCCGATTAAGGAAAAGCTGGATCAACTGCAAAAGGAAAACCGCCAATTGCATACAGAGTTGCAAAGCGTGACTTACCGTCTGGCGGTTCGCAATCGCAAGGCTAAGGGCTTGGATCTGCCTAGTGTCGATCCTGATGACGATCGCGGGATTCAAATGCCGAGCTTTGGCAATGTCTGAGGTTTTGATTGTGACGGGTGACGGGCAAAAAGTAGCAGCAAGTCTCCTTGAGGCGATCGCTCGATCTCATCCTTTAACCGAAGTCAATATCTGTGGAATTTCTGCACTCAATTCTGGAGCGATCGCCTCCGCTGGGGCGATCGTTTGTCCTATGACGCTGGATGTGCCGTCCGATCTGGTTTTTCCGGGTCAAGATGTGTTTAAATTTTGCCGCAATGTTGCGGTGGCGCGCGATCGAGTGGCTGAGGAACTGCTTTTTCCCGTCGGCGAGGGCAGTTTTTGGCTCCCTGTGGTGCACACAGCAAAGGGGCCGCTTTATGCTGAGGCGATCGCAGCAGAATCCGATAAATTGTCGGGCGAGTTGAGTTACCGTCAACCGCTGCATTTGTCGGATGTTTGGCGGCAGCAGTTGTACCAGTTAGCTTACCGCTTGTTGGTGGATATTTTAAATGCGCCTCCGGCGACTTATTTGATGCAGTTTGGGTTTGTAGGGGAGAGGATTTTGTTCGATCGACTTTGGCCTTTTCCGGCTGCACCTGCGATCGCCTCTGTGGGCCTTCAAGTGCCAGATTTATTTATCTGCCACTGGAATTGCTTGACAAATCAACCGATTTATGATATAAAAATTACTTCTTGATGTTCCTAATGAGGACTTTAGTCCAATTGCACTGCTCAAGTCTTAATTAGGGATTGCTGAAAAAGTCAGAAAACAGCATATACTAAAATATAGTTTTTTCCTAATTATCCGAGACCGAAAACCGGAAAAAAGGTTTGTGTTGTGAAATAGACATAAACAAAGCCAAAAAGCCGGCCGTACCCAGGCGGAAATATTCATCACCAGAAAAATTATGGCGATGGTTGTTTCAGAAGTATTAGAAAATTTAGCCATGACTCTACCAAGGCTAAATCTTCTTTTACCTGCTCCAAATTTTTCCTCAATCAAATTACGAATTATTTCGTCAGACTTAGCTTGCTTCTTCTTTGACTTGCTGATATTTTTAGGTAGTCTTCTAGAGGAACGCCACTCATCCTAATCCCGATTTCTTTGCACCAAGCTCGATTTGACTGCGTTCGATATATGCAATATACATGAATTGATTCGGGATAGTAAGCTGTTGCTCATATAGATTGTCTATAGCGATTGAGGGGGGAGAGAGGGAGAGGATTTGACTATTTTTAATAGTCATCAAAATATACAATGCTTCGCAATCATATCGATGAAATTTGTAACTATTTCTTGAACCGAACAACGAGTGGTTGTAGGTCAGAAATCAACAATCGTCTCAAAGTGATTAAGCGTCAAGCCTATGGATTTGTTAATTTTGACAATTTTCGAGTTCGACTATTAGCTGGCTTTTCTAATTAGTTTTTATGAGCACCGCAAACCCCGAAGACCCCAAAAATTAATTTTTATTCACAATAATCAGGGATTTAAAAGCGATTTTTGCTGAATATAATGATTTAATTGTACGGTCGATCGCACTTTTAGACACTCCAAGTCGATCGCGCGATCGCCCTCCACAACCAGCAAGTGCCTCAGATCTCAAAGCCCGCAGATCGCCCTCACCCCCAACAAACGTAAAATTATGTCAAATTAAGTAAAGAGTTATAAAATAACTATTGGCAGACCAGCAGACAGTTATGACCGCAAAACTAAGAGCTACAGACACAAAAAAAATGGACACAGACTTGCAGCAGTTGAGCGCAGACCAAGAACTGATTCTCAACCAAGTAGACAATGCCATCGCTCTGTTCGACTCGTCTGAGTGCTTAGTTTTGTTTAACAAAAAATTGGCAGACACTTGGGAACTGTCCCCAGAATGGCTGGCCACAAAGCCCAAGTGCGAGTTGCTATTTGCCGAAATTGTCGATCGCGGTTACTTGTCGCTTCAGCAGTGGGAACAGTTTCAGGAAGCACTGAAAACATCTCAGGAACAAAATTTATCATTTTATTTCGAGCAATCCAACGGCATTTGTTTGGAAGTCTTCGCCACAATTACCAACAGCGGCGGGAGACTGTTTACCTTTCGAGACGTTACTGTATACCGAACATCCCAAGCTAGCTTGAACGCAGAAGTCAGAAGGCTGAGCTTTCTTTTAGGTTTAACAGAACGCCTGCAAAACTCTCACAGTTTGCAAGAAATAGGTAGGTTTGCCCTTAGCTATTTGGTAGAGGCGACGAATGCTGCTTTCGGAGACGTGAAAGTAATTAGCGGTTCGGGAAAAGACAGACAAGCGGCGGCAATTTCCAACCAAGTTTCTGGTCAATTTTTGGCTAGTTACGGGGAACCAGTCGCCGCCGGAATGCAAGAATTGCTAGACAAAGGTATTCCCTACGGCATCGGTTTGCTGTGGAAAGTGGTGGAAACCGGTCAACCTTTGTTTGTCGATGACTATGCCCAACATCCCAATGCTGTGCCACAATTTCGACATCCGGGAATCGGACAATTGGGCATTTTTCCGATCGCCTCTACCGACGGCACCATCATCGGAGTGTTGACGCTGGAGTCCCGCAACGTCAAAAAATTGCAAGCCTCCCTCCACCAAGAAGTGCTCACAGCGGCTTGTCGGACGCTGGGTACGGCGATCGAGCGGGCTCAGACACAAGAAAACCTCCGCCAAGTTAACGAACAATTAGAGTATTCTTCTCAATTGAAATCTGAGTTTTTAGCTTCGATGTCCCACGAATTGCGGACGCCTCTCAACAGCATTCTCGGATTTTCTGACTTGCTGCTGCGCCAAACAGCCGGACAGTTGAGCACTCGACAAATCAACTATGTAGAACTGATCGAAAAAAGCGGCCAGCACTTGTTGCAACTAATTAACGATATTCTCGATCTTTCTAAAATTGAAGCGGGGAAAGTAGAACTAAATTTGCTGCCAGTGCGCGTTCACGAACTCGCTACAGATTGTCTTAAAATGATTCAGCCGAGGGCAGAAAAAAAGCGGATTGCTTTGTCTTCAGAACTAGATTACCGCATTAATAAAGTTTTGATAGACGAACGGCGAGTGCGACAAATTGTGATTAATTTACTTTCCAATGCCATCAAATTTACACCGGAACAAGGACAAGTTAAACTCAGCGGGCGTTTGGCCTACGGCAGCGAAATCCAAGGCGATTATCGACCGGATTGTTCTCCTGTAAATGACAGCACTCCTTATTTTTGTTTGGAAGTGAAAGACTCCGGCATCGGCATTCCTCAAGACCGTTGGAACTTGCTATTTCGACCTTTTCAACAGGTAGATTCTTCCCTGACTAGGCGGCACGAAGGCACCGGTTTGGGTTTGGCCTTGACTAAGCGTTTGGCCGAACTGCACGGGGGGACTGTTTCTTTTCAATCTGTTTGCGATGTCGGCAGTGTGTTCCGCGTTTGGCTGCCTTTGACGGAGATGCGTCAAGAGTCGGGAAGCTTTGCTGCTTGTGCCTTGGATTCTAAGTTAATCCCTGCTTCTACGATCGCTTTGCCAATTGGTAGCAAGCGGATTTTGGTTGTGGAAGACCAGCCTTTTAACCAAATGTTAATTTCGGAGGTGATGGAATTGGAGGGCTACGGGGTAGAGATTATCGCGGATGGGAAGGCGATGGTCGATCGAATTTTGGCCGCTTCTACTGCGCCGGAGTTGCTGCCGGATTTGATTTTGATGGACATTCAATTGCCGGATGTTGACGGCTTTGAGTTGATGCGGCGAGTTAAGGCAGATCCTGTATGGGAGTCGGTACCGATGATTGCGGTGACGGCGATGGCGATGGCTGGCGATCGCGATCGATGTTTGGAAGCTGGCGCTTCTGGTTATTTGAGCAAGCCGCTGGATCTGAATTTGGCGATGGCTACTATCCGTTCTTTTCTCTCTTAAACAGTATTGACGCACCGGTGGTCAGAAACCGGTTTTTTTGCGAAAATACGCGCGTTGTAGCGCACAAATCGGGTAAAAAACCCGGTTTCTTTGGCAGAGTGCATAATACCAAGTTCGGCGTTTTTTTGTCATTTCGAGCGCAGCAAGGCAATCGAAGTATCTGTTTTTCACAGTGTTTTGCCTTGGATTCACTGCCACCAAGGTGTAATTTATTACATTTCATCATGGGAAAGGCTAAACTCAATAGTAGAGAAATTTTAAATTGAATGTAAAATCAATTTATCTTAACCGAACTCAAATATTTCGGCGATCGAGCGGGGGCATCTCTTTTCAGGAGAGGAAAAGGTCAAGAATACAACACAATCTGTTCTGGACGCTATTAAACTAAAAAAATCGGGTTTTTGACCCGATTAAAAATCTGGACGCAGTATTATCGGAAAAAATCCGATTTCTAGGCGATCGTCCGTCAATCCTTGCTAAATACCTCAATTTTTCGTCCTTGCCGGTCGGTGACAAACTTTACCTATCAGATTCCATGTCAAACAAGTCGCCCTGCATCATGTTGGTTGATGACGAGCCAGATAATCTGACTTTACTCCAAGAGTTATTGCAAGTCGAAGGATACACCACAGTATCAGCGCTATCTGGCGATGAAGCGCTCTCCCTCGCGCGCACATTTCGACCAGATTTAATTTTACTTGATATTATGATGCCGGATATGGACGGTTTTGATGTCTGCGAGATCCTGCGTAAGGATACGGCTTTACAAACTGTACCGGTGATTTTTTTGACTGCCCTCAGTGACGACACCTCTCGCCTCAAAGGGTTAGAAAGGATGGCAGATGATTATTTAACAAAGCCTTTTAACAGTTGCTTGCTGCTGGCAAAAATTAAAAATATTTTGCAGTTGAGCCAAATGCGATCGCAAGTTGTAACTTCCCAATTCAACCAGCAAGTCACAGAAAAAAGCCAGCGCCAAATCGCCGCAGCTTGGGAGGCTAGCGAATATATTGCCGAAAAATTTCAGCTATTTGTACCGGAGCAGATTCTCACACGAATTGCCCCAAAAGGCATAGAATCGATTCAATTGGGAAATGTCACAGAAGAAGAGCTGACTATTCTATTTTGCGACATTCGCGGGTTTACGACGATCGCAGAATCTCAACCAGCCCACGAAACCTTTGAATGGTTGAACGCTTTTTTTACTAAAATGAACGATTGCATCACGTCCCACGGCGGGTTTATTGACAAATACCTAGGCGATGCCATCATGGCAGTATTCGATCTGCCGACTTCTCACGCTATAAATGCGATCGAAGCCGCAGTAGCCATGCAAGAAAGTTTGCAGGAATTTAATGCCGATCGCCATAAATACAATTTAGAATATCCCGTCAACATCGGTACAGGAATTAACACCGGGATCGGCATGATCGGCACCTTGGGTTCCGATCGCCGGATGGACTCTACAGTCATCGGCGATGTAGTAAATACAGCTTCTCGCTTAGAAAATTTAACTAAAATATATGGCTGCCAAATTATTGTTAGCGAAAATGCGATCGTTCACGCCAGAGAATTTCTAAATAACATAAGTCCGAATTCAAACTCAAAAGAAAGTCTATTATTAAAGTGCGACTTGGAAGCAAAAACAGCAGAAAGCATGATTGCAAATTCTCACGCGAAAGCAGCCTGCAGCCATTCAGCCAGCAATAATTATTACTATCGCTGGATCGATAGAGTAACCCCGCGCGGCAAGCAGCAAGCTATTGAAATCTACGAAATCTGGCCCGCATCCAGTCCAGACTCCCAGGCTAAGCAGCTTACCCAGGCTTTATTTGACAAAGGAATTCAAGGATGGCAAGCCCAAAAATTTGTCGCCGCCCTAGGATACTTTCAGCAACTAATCGAACAAAACCCTGCAGATACAGTCGTCAGTTTTTATATAGATAAATGCCGGGAAAAACTAGGTCTTATACCTGCCAATAGCAGCTCGGAAATAAGCTAAATAAAACCGTTGCTAGTAAGGACTTCAGTCATCATATTTAACAATAATGACTAAGTTCCTTACTCCGAACCGATAAAAATATTCTAACTTAAACCCACATCAAACCGTCGTCAAAACTTGCTCCCTCAACTTCCCAATCAACTCATTAACTCCCCCAGAATTCAAACGGTAACTCAAAGGATGACCGATCAAATAAGCCGAACTTTCAAACAAAATATCAATCTCCACCAAACCATTTTCCCGCAAAGTTTTCCCAGTCGAAACCAAATCCACAATAGCCTCCGACATACCCGTAATCGGCCCCAACTCCACAGAACCGTAAAGCGGCACAATTTCCACCGGCAAGTTCAAATTGTGAAAATATTCCCTCGCACAGTTGACGAACTTAGAAGCAACTCTACCGTGAGGTGGCAAATCCACACTTCGCCGATAGGAACTAGATTCCTTCACCGCCACCGACAGCCGGCACTTGCCAAATTGTAAATCAATTAAATTAGCAACTTTCGGTTTTTTTTCCCGCAAAACATCATAACCGGCAATCCCCAAATCAGCTTGACCGTATTCCACATAAACAGGCACGTCGTGCGTCCTGACTAGCAAAGCTTTTGCTGTTCCGGTGGGGTCATAAATTTGAAGTTGTCGGTTAGAGGAATCTAGAAAAGCGCTGAAGTCTAATCCAACCGATTTAAACAGCCGAATGCTATCTCCTAACAATCCGCCTTTGGGAAGTGCAACAGTAATCATGTCAATTTTTAAAGTGTAAATTGCTCAATTTGGGAAGGGGCGATCGCGGCACAAGCATAAACAGCTTTTGCCAAACTCAGAATAACACATATAGTTCACAGTTAAAAATAAATTTACGCTATTGCTGGATCCTTTGTTTTGGTATATATTATATTTAGTAAGTTTTTATAGAGTCACTTTTTTAAAGGGCGGTCAGTATGGAAAAAAATCAAGAATTTGACAGTCAAGAATTTGACGAAGAATTTCACAGTGTAGACCCGGATTCCCTGAAAGTTACAGTAGATGAAATTCTCTCAGGCGGCGGTCTAGAGGCAGAGGAAATGGATTATACAGTAGCCGTACCTACCGCTAACCACCCCAGAATCCCCAGGCTCAGAGGTTTCTCATCTCAGTTGAAATTAAGCGTGTTCGATGACACCACCCGATCGCAGTTTGCCGAAAAACGCGGAACGCTGGGAGGTTGTTAATGTAAGATGCTTGCAGAGGCTGTTGCACAGAACTGGACTATCCTTTGTGTATTCAACTCTAAAACTGAAAATTGAACGGGCGATCGCAAATAACTCACAGCTAAACTATGACCGAATTGACTCTTGTTATTGGCAACAAAAATTATTCCTCTTGGTCGCTGCGTGCTTGGCTGGTGATGAAACAAGCTGGACTAGAATTTACGGAAGTGAGAATCCCCCTAGACGGGCCGACAAGCCACGCGGAAATTCGGCGCTATTCTCCCTCGGGAAAAGTGCCTGTTTTAATCGACGGCGACTTGAAAGTGTGGGAATCTTTAGCAATTTGCGAGTATGTTGCCGATCGCTACGCGCATCATTTGTGGCCTGCAGATATCGCCCAAAGGGCGATCGCCCGTTCCATCTGCGCTGAAATGCACGCGGGGTTTCAAAATCTGCGCCAAAATATGCCGATGGACTGCCGCAACCGCTATCCCGGAGAAGGAATGACTGCCAGTGTCGAAGCAGAGATCTACCGCATCTTTACCCTGTGGCACGAATGCCGTCAAAACTTCGGAACAGGTGGCCCTATGTTGTTCGGAAAATTCACAATTGTTGACGCTATGTTTGCTCCCATCGTCCTGCGTTTTGTCACCTACGGAGTCAAATTCAATGCAGAGGGAAAAGCTTATGCTGATGCGATTTTAGCAATTCCTGCAATCCAGGAATGGCTAGCAGCAGCTTACAGCGAATCAGAAAATATTCCACATTTTAAAATATAGCAAAAATCAGTTTGCTTAACCTAAGCATTCCTAAACTTAACCTCACGGCAGACAAAGCAACCGCAGGGGGAAAATCCCTACAAAACCTACTTGTCTGCAAGCTTCCTGTAATTCATGCTTAAATCTGACATCTAAAACTTGTTTTGAGCGAAGTCGAAAAAACTAAAATGTAAAATCAAGATGCGGATTCTCTTAGTTGATGATGAAGTTGAGTTGACTGACCCTTTGAGTCGAGTTTTAAGCCGCGAAGGTTATACAGTTGATGTGGCAATTGACGGCGCGACAGGCAGCAATTTAGCAATGCAGAAATCTTACGATTTGCTAATCTTAGATTGGATGCTTCCCAGACAAACCGGACTGGCAATTTGTCAGCAATTGCGATCGCAAGGACGGAATACACCAGTGCTATTTCTCACCGCCAAAGATACCCTAGACGATCGCGTCAAAGGACTCGATGCCGGCGCAGACGACTATATAGTTAAACCCTTTGAACTGCGAGAACTGCTAGCCAGAGTCCGCGCCTTGCTGCGACGCCCCCCTACTTTTGATGCCGAGGTGGCTGTCGGGCGGCTGCAAGTTGCAGACTTACAGCTAGACTACGACAATCAAATTGCTTATCGGGGCGATCGGACAATTGACCTATCAGAAAAAGAATGTCAGTTATTAGAATACTTAATGCGCCATCCCGGTCAATTGCTAACACACGAACAAATCCACCAATACTTGTGGAGTGAAACAGATAAACCCAGCAGCAACGTATTAGCCGCTCAAATTCGCCTGCTGCGACGTAAAATAGAAGCCCCAGGCGAATCCACCCTAATTAACACAGTCTACGGTAGAGGCTATCGCTTTGGAGAAGGCAGTTAATAATAATTGCCCAAAAAATCTCGTAGATGCAGGCGGCGGTTGAAACTCCGCAAGAATCAAACTATCCTCCGCCTCCGCAGACACAAGAAAACAACCTAAATTTAACCGTCAGTCTTCAACCCGTTCCCGTCGGGTGCAAGTCTCGCGTAGAAGCCGTTTCAACCGCCCCCTGTTCTTGACAAATCAAAGTAATTACTGACACCTCCGGCCGACAAAATAGCCTCCCTGGCGCATAAGTTCCCAAACCGCGATTCACGTACAGCAAATTACTCCCAACCCGATGCAAACCGCTAGCCCATTCCCAGTGACTAACTACTCTATCGCAAGCCGACAGAAGAGGAATCCACTTTCGGATTGGTTGAGGAATCAAATAGCCAATTTTTCTCACCCAAGCATACAAAGGCCCGATACCGGGAATCACAATTTGACCGCCGTGAGTGTGCCCGGAAAACTGCAAATCAATCCGCCACTTTTGCAGCTTTTCAGCAGTATCAGGATTGTGAGACAATACAATCCGAGAAATCCCCGGATTTATTGATGTCATTACAGGTTCAGGCTTAAAATCGCCCGACCAAAAATCTGCCAACCCAACTAAAGCCAACTCAGCCCCCAAAGGATAAATGGCTTCGTTGTATAACACCCGAATACCTGCGTTATTCAAAGCATTAGCAACCTCAATTTTTGCCCCCGGCCAATAGTGGTCGTGATTCCCCAAAACCGCATAAATCCCCATCCGACTTTGCAACTTTTTCAATCGCTGCACTAAGTCGTGAATAGGTGCCGGATCGAAGGTAATAAAATCCCCCGTTAAAAAAATTAAATCTGGTTCGGCTTCATTAGCCGCCGCAATTGCCTCTTCTAGCAACCATTCCGACAGCCGCACCCCGTCATAGTGAAAGTCAGTAAGCTGTACAATTTTAGTACCCGATAGATTTGCTGGAAAATTTGCGATCGGTATTGTTAAACAGTCTACCTGCAGTTTCCCAGTGAATAACCTGTGCATAAATCTAACGTTTATTGACAGAGCGCAACCTCTAGTTTAGCAAATAAACAGGCAAGACTGCAAAAGTAGATATTATTCCTTCTTTCTTTTGCCATCTGACTAATAACTACTAAGTGCTGAATACTAGCTAATGATATCAATTCCGGTTGCCCTCATACCGGAATTGTTGACTGTTGACTGTTGACTGTTGACTGTTGACTGTTGATTCGGGTCTAAAAACTGAATGGTTGACTGTTGACTGTTGACTCAATTTCATTATTCCAATGCCACCGGAAACGATATGACTGAGCGGCAAGGTGCAACCTAAGCACGATATTAATAACTAAAGTCCTCACTACAAACATTTTTTATTGCGATTAATTGACCGGACATCATTTTAGGCGATCGGCTGCGCGGGAGAAAAAAAACTATATAATGGCGGTTAAGCTGTTGTGGCATTTAAATTGAATGTCAAAAAAATATAACTTTTGTGGGGGTGTCCCGCCCGCCCTGAATATGCAATGTTTATTTGCGCGATAGCTTACTGGTGTGGCGGGTGGGTTGGGCGATCGTCCATTTGGCTGCAATTACGCTCATGGCGATGTTTTTTGATTGCTTTTTAATTTTTTATTGTAGCTGATTTTTGATTTTAGGCGATCGGCGATTGAAATTGTTTCTTGTCAAACGAAGTTTTAGCAGAGGGGGACTGAAGAATCAACCCGATATTAAAGCAGGATTTGCTATGATATCGAATGTGGCTTAAATGCCTCTTTGTATCCAATTAATCCATCGATTCGCATCTGGCAGATAAATCGCCTCTAAAGCTTTCACCATAGATTAAGTATAGCTTTTCTCATAAAGATGAGGTACGATTGGGTAAAAGTTAATCAGGAAAAAAAGAATTGCTCGCCTCGCACCTCCTTTAACTCAAAAGCTTCATAGTCCCTGCGATTGCTTTCTTGAATCGCAATGACATCCTTTGCTCAGTGAACCGTATTGAGATATAATATAGTTTGAACACAACACCAATCATTGTCCTATGAAAACCATAGACAAAAGTCAATTAACAGCTCAATTACTAGAATTTTTGCGACTTGTCGAGCTTGAAGGCGAAGAAATTTTAGTGATGGATGGCAATAAACCAGTTGTGAGAATTTCTCAGTATGAAAAGTCTGTTTCAACTGAAGAATTATTTAAGGATATGCGGGGAAAAGTAAAATATTTTGAAGATTTAACTGCGCCAACAACTGAAGAATGGCAGGAAGTATGACAGTTGTCCTTGATACCTGCGCTCTCATCTGGTGGAGTTTAGATCCAGAGAAACTTTCTCAATCGGCAAAAGATGCTTGTCAGCAGATGGAACAAGAAAAAAATGGTTTAGTTCCATCAACGGCCATCTGGGAAATAGCTATCAAGATCAAAAATCATAAGTTAGATTTAGGAGTAAGTATTGATGACTATATCGCTACTTTAAAAAAGTCTAATGTTATTCGGATCGTTCCAATTGATGAGGACATTTGGCTAGAAAGTGTCAAATTAGAATGGGAACACCGAGATCCAGCAGATAGAGTGGTTGTAGCAGTTGCCAAAAGAAGTCAAGCTGCTATTATTACAGCCGATCAAAAAATAGCTAATTTCTACTCTTTAGTAATTTGGTAAATCGAATGTGCCAGGTATAGGAAACGTAGAACAGGCGCGGTTTCGTGGTTCAAGCGTTGGTTATAAATCTTCACGAAACCCTGTAACGCTTAGATGTTAAATATTACAAGTATCAAAGCGATAGAATAGATACCCTCTCCTACCATTCAACCAACCAATCCTACCTCGCGGGAGTTGTCCTGGTGTTTTGGTGTCAAATTTTAAATCTTCATACAACAACCAGTTATTCTGTACACCCCAAAACCAGTTATTCTGTACACGCCAACCTACCCGATCGCCAAAAGCTGCCCAAATTTTCCGATCGTATTCTCTGCTTCCCCCCAGACTTTCATAGATGCGTTTCTGCACCGAAAAGCCGAAACGTCCGTTACTGTATTTTACCCAAAGTTGGTCAATAGTTCGTAAGTCTTCACAGGGAAATCGATCGATATCTTCACCCCTCAGCCAGCCATCCTTTGTTCTCCCCGCTACTTCCAGCATCTTATTCACCGTTTCCTCGTCCGCCTCTTGCCACTTTCCGCTAGCCAACAGCCGATCGAGTTGACGATAATCAACTCCTTTTGCTGAAATCAAATTTACAGGTTGTGACGCGGGCTGCGGGCTAGGAATCGTTGGTGAAACACCCCCTCTTTGCCCCCGATTGCCGGGGGATTGGGGAAGCATAGCCAACCATTTTTGAACCGACTGAGGGCGCTTTGTCTCATCCATTTCCATCCCTTTCATAATTGCTCGATTCACCCCATCGCTAATATTAGGATTAATCTGAAACGGCGGCTTTAAAGGATCATTGAAAGCCCTCATAAATGCAGCAGTTGGTGGTGTTTTCGTTAGCAAATAGTATAGCGTTGCTGCCAGAGCATAAACATCTGTGTACTCAGCAAATCTGCCCATTTCCCCGTACTGTTCGGGAGGCGCAAAACCATGTGTTAATCCCAAAGTCATTTGTTGAGTGCGATCGGGAATAAAACCCCGTGCCAAACCAAAGTCAATCAAAACTGCATCAAAATTGTCGCGTACCATAATATTTTGTGGCTTGATATCCCGGTGTAGCAAACCTTTTTCGTGAACAACTATTACGGCTTCTCCTGCTTTGCGGATGTAGTTTAAAGCTTCGGTTTCCCACAGGATACCGCGCTTTTCTACCAATTTCCACAAATCTTCCCCTGCCACATATTCCATCGCAATACAGGGCAAATCACCATCAATGAAATAGTTGTCTATTTGCACAATATTGGGATGTTTGCACAAAGATAGCAGTAGCGCCTCATCCCGGAATTTGTCCCGAAACCAGGCAAAATTTCGATCGCTCAATAATTCATCTTTCAGCGTTTTGATGACAACCCGCTGCCTGTTTTGCGCCTTCTGCGCTAGGTACGTGACCCCAAAGCCGCCCTCACCTAACTTGCCTTCAATGATATACCGATCGCCATTTAAGCGCTGCCCCGGTGTCCAAATCATTCCCCTCACCGCCAACCAATATTAATTTTTATCTCGGCCTAGCCTGTATTTTAACTGTATTTTCTAAGTGCGGTTTAGTTCCACGGGCCCAACTTCAGTTCGCCTTCCCGGTGATGGTTGGCTTTTAGTTCGATCGCCCTTTTCCGACATAATTCGATCGACAAATTCGCAGCAATCTCATTAAGAATCCTAAATCCCAAAACCTGTTTACCCAAACAGACCCTTTCTATGGCAACCTAAAAAACAGCAGACACAATTTTATAGACCTTCGTAACAAAACTCTACCAATCAACTATGCAAACTCTGCCGAATCCAACCAAAACCCCCAACCCTCAGCCGATTTTCGACACCAGCATCAAACGCCGCAAAACCCGTCCCGTCAAAGTCGGCAGCATCACCATCGGCGGAGGCAACCCAGTCGTCGTACAATCGATGATTAACGAAGACACCCTCGACATCGACGGTTCAGTCGCAGGAATTCGGCGATTGCACGAGATTGGCTGCGAAATCGTCCGCGTTACCGTGCCCAGCATGGCCCACGCCAAAGCTTTAGCCGAAATCAAGCAAAAATTGCAAGCAACCTACCAAGCCGTGCCCCTGGTTGCCGATGTCCACCACAACGGCATGAAAATTGCCCTGGAAGTAGCCAAACACGTAGACAAAGTGAGAATCAATCCCGGACTTTACGTGTTCGAGAAGCCGAAAGCCGACAGAACCGAATACACTGACGCGGAATTCGCGGAAATTGGCGAAAAAATCCGCGAAACCCTGGAACCTCTGGTGATTTCCCTGCGCGATCAAGGTAAAGCTTTGCGAATCGGTGTCAATCACGGTTCCCTCGCCGAACGGATGCTGTTTACCTACGGCGACACCCCCGAAGGCATGGTAGAATCCGCCCTAGAATTTATCAGAATTTGCGAATCCCTCGACTTCCGCAACATCGTGATTTCGCTGAAAGCCTCCCGCGCGCCGGTGATGGTGGCTGCTTACCGCTTGATGGCGCACCGGATGGACGAACTGGGCATGGATTACCCGCTGCATTTGGGCGTTACGGAAGCTGGCGATGGCGAATACGGCCGCATTAAATCCACGGCTGGCATCGCCCCGCTGTTGGCTGACGGCATCGGCGACACTATCCGCGTCTCGCTGACAGAGGCCCCAGAAAAGGAAATTCCTGTCTGCTACAGCATTCTGCAAGCCTTGGGATTGCGGAAAACGATGGTTGAGTATGTCGCTTGTCCTTCCTGTGGCCGCACATTGTTTAATTTAGAGGAAGTCTTGCACAAAGTGAGAGAGGCGACGAAGCATCTCACTGGTTTGGATATAGCAGTAATGGGCTGTATTGTCAATGGGCCTGGAGAAATGGCTGATGCTGACTACGGCTATGTCGGGAAGCAACCGGGTTATATTTCTCTGTACCGCGGCCGGGATGAAATTAAGAAGGTTCCTGAGTCTCAGGGTGTGGCAGAATTGATTGATTTGATTAAGTCGGACGATCGCTGGGTTGAACCTGAGTAGGTTTGGGGCGGGCACGATGGGATTGGTGTCAACACAGAGACTGCAACTTTTGAAAAATCTCGCTTCTATCTGAGGCCAGATCCCCCCTTAGCTTGCCCCCTACTCCCCCGGATAGTCGGGGGGGACAAGAGCGATCGAAGTCCCCCTAGCCCCCTTTAAGAAGAGGGGGGGGACAAGAAAGTCTTCTCAAAGTCCCCCGACTATCCGGGGGATTTAGGGGGATCGAGACTTGTGCAGCAGATATACAAAGGATTCTAGGCATTGGCAAATCAACTTCCTACACCCGCGTCCGCATTCAGGCGCGGCGGCCTCGGCTTCGGGAATACAACTCGGCAAAGTTGAATAAATATGTATCCAAAATCCGACCAAGCCTTGCCTGTGTTAGATTGGGCGTGATTATTCTGAAATCTTTTGCTCCGGCGCGTCAGACAAATGGTTATAACAAAACGAGGGCTTATTCTAAGTGCTGCAGCAGTTGCACTCACTGCTGTAACTCTTGTGAACACTGGTTGCAGTTCTAAATCTCTGGCTTCTTTTCGGGGAAGTCCTAAAGAATTGGTTGATGAAGTTTGGCAGATTATTGACAAAAGTTATGTTGATGGCACTTTTAACCAGGTTGACTGGAAAGCGGTGCGAAATGATTATTTGAACCGCACTTATACCAGCGACGATGAAGCTTACAAAGCAATTCGGGAAATGCTGAAGAAGCTGGACGATCCTTATACGCGGTTTATGGATCCTGAAGAGTTCAAAAATATGCAGGTGGAAACTTCTGGGGAATTGACAGGAGTTGGGATTCAGTTGACTCAAGATGAGAAAACTAAAAAATTGGTGGTGATTTCGCCGATCGAGGATACCCCTGCTTTTACTGCTGGTATTCTGGCAAAAGATATCATTACTAAGATTGACGGCAAAACCACTGAAGGTATGGATACGAATCAAGCGGTAACTTTGATTCGCGGCCCGGTAAATAGTAATGTGACTCTGACTATCTTGCGGGACAAAAAGGAAATTGATTTTAAGCTCAAGCGCGCTAAAATTGAAATTCATCCGGTGCGACATTCGGTGCAGAAAAGCCCGATCGGCGAAATCGGCTACATTCGCTTAAATCAGTTTAGTGCGAATGCTGCATCGGAAATGCGATCGGCAATGAAGGATTTGGAACAGAAAAAGGTGACAGGCTATATCCTAGACTTGCGTTCCAATCCGGGCGGGTTGCTGTACGGAAGTATTGAAATTGCTCGGATGTGGCTCAAGGAAGGTACGATCGTCTCGACGGTCGATCGAGTCGGGGAGGCCGACAGACAAACTGCAAACAAGGGAGAGATTACTGACAAACCCTTGGTTGTACTCGTAGACGGAGGTTCAGCCAGTGCTAGCGAGATTCTATCCGGTGCTTTGCAAGACAACAAACGCGCGGTTTTGGTTGGTACAAAGACTTTTGGTAAGGGTTTGGTGCAGTCGGTACGCGGCGTGGGAAATGGTTCGGGTTTGGCGGTGACAATTGCCAAATATTTTACTCCCAACGGCACTGATATCAATCACATGGGAATTAAACCGGATTTTGTGATTGAACTCACCGACGCTCAAAAACAGGAGTTGAGGCGCGATCGCGATAAAATTGCTACGGCGGCAGATCCGCAATACGCGAAGGCTTTAGAAGTTTTGACAAAAGAAGTTACTGGCAAAACAGGGAACGACAAAGCTCAGTTGAAACCCAATTCTGCATCGCCCAAACCGACTACCGCGCAGGCAAAACCGAGTGCAGCACCTTCTAAATCCAAGTAGTTTTTAGTCACCAACAAAAACTCCATCAAAGAAGGACTAAAGTCCTCACTACAAACCTGGTTCGTAGTGAGGACTTTAGTCCTTCAAGTTTATTTATTGCGGTTGACATTTTCCCGCGCGAATTAAACCGATGCGTCGGGCGATCGCATCTTCTGCAGAATCGTAAGGGCCCCACTTGTCTATAATAGTAGGGTCTTGTTCTTCGATTTGGGCGATCTTTTGTGAGGGCTCCGCCAACGGCAAAATCTCGCAATTACCGGCCAGACGTTTGACAATATAATATTTTGGTGTTGGTGTCATAGCTAAATTCGTCAGACAAAAGCTGGATACTAACGAAGCAATTCACTGATTGTATCAAATAGAGATCCGCTTTCAACCGGGCAATTAATAAGAATTAAAAAAAACTAACACTTTCGGGAGATGCCGCCAAATTTATCTACTATCAAAATACAAGCATTTGTCTGAACAGTACATCCAAATATTTCCGAAATACAAAAACCTACTCATCTATACAAAAAAAAATGCAATTTGTCCCCAAAACAATCTCCGAAAATCAACCAGAAATCATCCCAATTAAAGAATCCCCGCCGCCAGAACTTGTGACTTTCGATGTCAGCGGGATGAAATGTGCCGGCTGCGCCAAAGCAGTTGAACGCCAACTCATGCAGCATTCAGGTGTAATTTCAGCTTGCGTTAACTTAGCAGTAGAAGTTGCAACGGTTGAATGCCAACCGGGGGCTGTCGATGCAGAAGCTTTAGCAAAAAAGTTGACTGATAATGGATTTCCCTCTGTGTCTCGGTTAGGTGGAAATCAGCAAGAAGCCGAAGCGGCAACAGTTGAACGGCGGCGGCAAGAAATTCGACAGCAAATCAATCAATTGTCGATCGCCCTTATCCTAATTATTCTATCCGGTTTAGGTCACATACTCGGCACCAAAGCCCCAATTCTCAGCAACATCTGGTTTCACTGGGGACTCGCCACCCTCGCATTGCTGCTACCTGGCCGCCCGATTATCGTTGACGGCTGCCGCAGTTTGTGGCGAAACGCACCCAACATGAATACTTTAGTAGCTTTAGGCGCTGTCACAGCTTACACCGCTAGCAACGCGGCGCTGCTGTTTCCGCAGATGGGATGGGAGTGCTTTTTTGACGAACCAGTGATGCTGCTGGGCTTTATTTTGTTGGGTAAAACTCTCGAACAGCAAGCCAGACGGCGCGCTGCATCAGCTTTGCAAGCTTTAATCGCATTGCAGCCGGCAACAGCCCGCTTAGTTGATTTTAAACTGCCGATTTTAAATTTAGACTCGGAAGAATTGCCCCCAAACTCGACATCTCAACTCTACAATCCACAATACATTGAAATTCCAGCCGATCGCGTCCGAGTCGGAGAATGGCTGCAAGTTTTACCAGGGGAAAAAATTCCCGTAGACGGCGAAGTCTGCGAAGGTAAAACAACTGTAGATGAATCGATGTTGACTGGCGAATCGATGCCTGTTTTGAAACAACCAGGAGATACAGTCGCAGCGGGAACTATCAATAAATCCGGCGCAATTGTGATGCGCGCAACTCGCACCGGTCAAGAAACAACTGTAGCTCAAATGGTGGCTTTGGTGCAAGCAGCCCAAACTCGCAAAGCGCCGATTCAAAATTTAGCTGATACTGTCGCCGGATATTTTGTATATGGGGTTATGGCGATATCGGCTTTAACTTTCCTATTTTGGTATTTTGCCGGAACTCATATTTGGCCTTCTGTGCTTTTAGAACACGATATGGGGCATGGGGCATCGGGCATGGGGCATGGGGCATGGGGCATGGTAAACCAATTACCAATTACCAATTACCAATTGCCTATTATCCATTATCAATCTTCTGTGTTGTTAAGTTTGAAATTGGCGATCGCAGTTTTAGTTGTCGCTTGTCCTTGCGCCTTGGGACTTGCTACCCCAACTGCAATTTTAGTCGGTTCTGGTATCGGCGCGGAGCGCGGACTTTTAATTCGCGGTGGCGATGTTTTAGAACGAGTGCATCAATTAGATACGGTGGTTTTTGACAAGACGGGCACTCTCACAACCGGCAATCTTACACTCACTGATTATTTGCCGATTTTCCAGAATTCGGATTGGGATTTGAACTCGGATATTAATGTGGGAAACAGCCAAGATGTTGCTTCCACAATTGCCACAATTGACTCAAAACTGCTGCAAATTGCCGCAGCGGTGGAAAGGGGCGCTTGTCATCCCATCGCCGCAGCGATTTTGCTGGAAGCGCAACAGCAAGGTTTGCCGCTGCTGGCTGCTGAGGATTTCTACACGGAACCGGGATTAGGGGTTTCTGCTTTGGTTGAGGGGCGGCGGGTGTTCGCGGGGAATGCCGCGTGGATGAGGGAGCAGGGCGTGGCTGTGGCTGCAGAACTTTTGGAGTCTTGCCAAGGCAAAACGGCGGTTTTCGTTGCTTCTGGGGGCGTTTTGCTGGGGGTAATCGGGCTAAAAGATACTCTGAGGCCGGATGCGAAGGCGGCGGTGGAACGTTTGCGGGAGATGGGATTGCGGGTGATGATGCTGACGGGGGATACGGAGGAGGCGGCGGCGGTGGCGCAGCAGCAGCTAGGTTTGGCGGCGGCTGATGTTTTGGCCCAAGTGCGGCCGGATGGGAAGGCGAGGGCGATCGCCAGTTTGCAAGCTCAAGGCTGTAAAGTGGCTGTGGTGGGGGATGGCATCAATGATGCGCCTGCTTTGGCTCAAGCTGATGTCGGTATCGGTTTGCACTGCGGCACTGATGTGGCTGTGGAGACGGCTCAAATTGTGCTGATGCGAAATGCTTTGATGGATGTTGTTGAGTCGATCGACCTCGGTCGCGCTACTTTTAATAAGATTCGCCAAAATTTATTCTGGGCTTTTGTTTACAATACTCTGGGAATTCCAGTTGCAGCCGGTATCTTGCTACCTGCAACCGGAATTCTACTCACTCCTGCGGCGGCCGGTGCATTTATGGCCTTTAGTTCTGTTAGCGTTGTGACAAATTCTTTGTTGCTGCGCCGGGGATTTCGAGCTTAAATGTAGGGCTGGCAGATAAAAGTCATCAGTCATTGGTCATTAGCCACAAACTAATGACTGATGACTGATGACTGATGACTCATGACTAATGACTGATGGCTACAGTGCCATACTTTCCAAGAGCCGCCAATTATTGTTTTTCATAATTGAATGACTGACTAGCTCGAACATTTGACGGCAGTGGTTATTGGTTTGCAGTGGTAGTTCCTCGTTTTTAATCACGAAGTTCATGCGAACCTCTGAGTCGCTGGCCGTGTTTTTTTCGATTAGGACTTCTGCTGTGACAAGTTTCGGAATCGAAACTTGACCGGGAATTTCGCGAGCCATGAGGGAATCTCCTGTATTGTAGATAATATCAAGATTGCATGACTCTAAAATTTCAATCAGAGACTGACGGAGACGGTCGATCGGAACGGCAACGATAAAAAAACCAGTATAGCGAGCCATAGAAAACTCCAGCCGTGAGGCATTTAGACTTTCTTATCATACCGAACCTAGAAGAGATCGACAGTACAATATGGATTTATTTTATTTAGATGGAAAGTTAGGCTCATGAAGGGTAAATTTATTGTGTTTGAGGGCGGCGAAGGTGCGGGTAAAACTACTCAAATGCAGCGGTTGATACATTGGCTGCAATCAAGTTGCTATTTGAAAGTCGGGTTGGTGGCTACTCGCGAACCGGGGGGGACTGAGCTCGGAAAGCAACTGCGACATTTATTGCTTAAACAAGATTCTGGAGAATTGGTATCGGAGATGGCAGAATTACTGATGTATGCGGCCGATCGCGCTCAGCACGTCGAAACTTTTCTGAAACCAGAGTTATCTAAGGGAACGATTGTCTTGTGCGATCGCTTTACTGACTCTACGATTGCTTATCAGGGCTACGGCCGCGGTCTTAAGTTAAATTTAATTAAGCAGTTGAATGAAATTGCCACGGGCGGCTTGCAAAGCGATCTGACTTTGTGGCTGGATATTGACGTGGAAGCGGGTTTGGCGAGGGTAAGGGCTCGGGGAGAGCGCGATCGGATGGAGCAAGCTGATTTGAACTTTCACCGCCTCGTGCAGCAAGGTTTTGGGGAGTTAGCCGAGGAACATAAATCTCGCATTGTTCGCATAAATGGCGATCGGTCTGAAGATGAAGTCGCCCAGGAAATCCAAACCATTGTAACTCGCAGGCTAGAAGATTGGGGATATTCAAATAACCCCAATTCCGAAAAGTAAGGAATGAAAATTTAATAACTTAAGCGATTGCTCGTTACTTTCGCTCTGCCTGGTAATGCAGATAGGCGAGGAAGAGCCTCCTTATTATCTCGCAACTTATATCAAATCCGTTAACATCGGAATGATTTAACCTTACTAGAACACAGAGAGATTAGAGAGATTAGAGAGAAATGAATAATTCCGTAACGGAATTGATATCAGGGGGCTGTCAACTGTCAACTATCAACTGTCAACTATCACATGGATTATTTCTCATCATTAATCGGACAAAATGGAGCCGTAGAATTACTAACCCAAGCAGTCGATCGCAACCGAATTGCTCCCGGTTATTTATTTGTAGGTTCTAACGGCATCGGCAAAAGTTTAGCCGTTCAGTGTTTCATCGAGCTTTTATTCTCAGTCAATCTTCCCGAAAAACAATCGATCAGCTCCCTGCAAAATCGCGTGCGGCAGCGAAACCATCCAGACTTGCTCTGGGTAGAACCAACTTACATGAACCAAGGCAAACGGCTTTCGGTAAAGGAAGCAGAAGAAGCAGGTTTAAAGCGGAAAGCACCGCCCCAAATCCGCTTAGAACAAATTCGAGAAATCAGTGAGTTTTTGAGCAGACCGCCTCTAGAAGCTGGGCGTTCAGTTGTAGTTTTGCAGCAAGCAGAAACAATGGGCGAGGGAGCGGCTAACGGCTTGTTAAAAACCTTGGAAGAACCGGGAAAAGCAGCCTTAATTTTAATTGCTCCCACTGTGGACGTTTTGCTGCCAACTTTGATTTCTCGCTGTCAAAAAATCCAGTTTTCGCGGCTCAATTCCGAAGCAATGGCACAAGTTTTGCAGCAAGCCGGATTCGCGGAGATTTTATCCCATCCCGAGGTAATGGGGATGGCTCAGGGAAGCCCTGGCGAGGCAATTGCTATTTGGCAGCAACTGCAGTCAATCCCCGATGATTTCCTGCAAAAGGTGAAACAGTTGCCTCAAAATTTGCGGTGTGCTTTGGAATTAGCCAAGGAAATTGATAAAACTTTGGATACTGAATCTCAGTTGTGGTTGATCGATTATTTACAGCATTGTTATTGGCAGCAGTTTTTGACCGGGGGAATTGGTCGATCGCCCTTAGAACCCTTAGAAAAAGCGCGACAATATTTGCTAAACTACGTACAGCCGCGATTAGTTTGGGAATGCACGCTTATGGGAATTTGTCAATCCCTTTGAAATTTGAGATTTGAGATTTTCTCCACAGATTAATCTAGGACTTAGACCTTGACAAAATGACTTTGAGAGGAAATTGATAAATATGACCGATCGGCGTTGCTAGATCGGGATACGATCTCAAATCCTCTCTTCATCGGAATAGTAAATTGACTGTTGACTGTTGACTGTTGACTGTTGACATCATGTATGAGTGCAACCGGAATTGATATGAAACAAATAATATCCTTTCCGTTCAATTAACCAGATTAAGGTTCGTAGTGCGGACTCGCATTCCGCACTGCGAACCTTACTACTAACCTTTTTGGGCACAGGGTTTCCAGGCTATTGTTGGGAGCCAGTTATTTAAATTGATTTAGGATTGCTATAGTAAATTGTTGGTGGCGATCGCCCATTCATCATTCTTACCCTAAAATCTCATATAGCCTTTCTCAAAAAAGTGAGGTATGCCCTATGCCCTATGCCCACGGAGGCCTATGCCCTATGCCCACGGAGGCCTATGCCCTATTCCCGACAGTATCTCATCTTTCGCTTGAAAGGCTATATTACCGTCCAGTAAATACTTGAAATAGCCACCCAAAAAGCATGACACTCAAGAAAATCATGCCTCCCATAATTAAGATCAAACCTAACAGTAAAGCCGCCACAAATAACCAATCGGCTTTTTTACTGGGTTCTGGGGAACCTAAATGAGCGTCCAGCAATTCTATATTTTTGACATTAGCTTTCCAAGCAACATCAAGCAAGTCTCCAGCCACAGGTACTGTACCGGCAACTGTATCAAATACAATGTTAGCTGCCATTTTTATTAAAGTTTCTTGCGGCACTCCCATTTGAGCGGATTTGAAGACAATATAGCCTGCAAAAATCGAACCAACTAAATCGCCACCGCCCGGTATCAGTCCCAATATCGGATCGAGTCCGATGCGGTAACGGGTGCCGGGAATGGGAATTGCATTATCTAGTAAGTGGCTGATTTGGCGGAGTCGTCGCAAGGATGCAGTCTGGGATTTATTTGGGCTATTTGCGGCAGAGTTTTGTAGGGGAGGACGAGACATTTAATTTACTCCTGGTTGCGATCTGATAGCTAGTTTATGATATTTATTCAACCAGTCTGAAGTTTATTGTCGGGAACATCTGATATCTTGCAGCAATGTCAATCAAGGGTTATCTGCTGGGGTGGGGCGGGTTTATTTCAGCTATCTGCAGGTTTAATTCCCTTAGCTAACCGGCCCCTAGGGCTGATTGAAAATGGTGCAAGATGTCAGGATCGTCTCAGCCTCAGAAACCCGGTTTTTGTGGGAAAACCGGATTTGTGGGTAATTCATCACCCAAAAAACCCGGTTTTTCTTCAAAACCGGGTTTCTGGCTTTTAGCTGTCTGTTCTCAGTTTAATCGGGAAAGTCCGATCGCACTTGTTCTGCATTAGACGAATCCTCACCAGCCTGTAAATAGCAGACTCTTCCAGCCTGCTACACAGGAATTATGGGAAATGTCTATTTGTTGCCTTCAGTGAAGTCGGCATCAATCACGTCGTCACCGCCGTCAGTCGGGCCGCCAGTCGGGCCGCCAGTCGGGCCGCCAGTGGAACCGTCAGCTTGCTGGTACAGGTTGCTGCTGACAGCGTAGAACGCTTGCTGCAACTCGGTTGTCAGTGTGTTGATGGCTGTGTCGTCTTCTTTGGCGATCGCCTCCCGCAAGTCTTTAATCAACCCTTCAACTTTAGTCTTGTCAGCATCTGGGACTTTATCGCCCAATTCTGCCAACTGTTTCTCAATTTGATAGGCTAAAGAGTCGCCTTGGTTTTTGCGATCGATCTTTTCGCGACGTTCCTTATCAGCAGTCGCATTTGCTTCGGCTTCCTTCACCATCTTCTCGACTTCATTGCTGGGCAATGTAGAAGCACCGGTAATGCTAATCGATTGTTCCTTGCCAGTACCTTTATCCTTGGCAGCTACATTCAAAATACCGTTAGCGTCGATATCGAAAGTAACTTCAATTTGCGGTACGCCACGGGGAGCCGGCGGAACTCCATCTAAGCGGAAAGTTCCCAAACCTTTGTTGTCAACCGACATTTCGCGTTCGCCTTGCAAAACGTGAATTTCCACGTTTGTTTGGCCATCTACAGCAGTCGAGAAAGTTTCCGACTTCTTAGTAGGAATTGTGGTGTTGCGAGGAATAATTTTGGTCATCACGCCGCCCAAGGTTTCGACACCCAGAGACAGCGGGGTAACGTCAAGCAACAAGATGTCTTTGACTTCACCGGAGAGCACGCCGGCTTGAATTGCTGCACCTACAGAAACCACTTCGTCCGGGTTTACTGTTTGGTTGGGGTCTTTGCCGAGGATTTTTTTGACCAGTTCTTGCACCGCAGGAATCCGCGTAGAACCGCCGACCAAGACAACTTCATTAATTGCAGATTTGTCTAATTTCGCGTCGCGGATTGCGTTTTCTACGGGAATGCGAGAGCGATCGATCAAATCGGAACAGAGTTCTTCAAACTTGGCCCGCGTCAAAGTCGTGTCCAAGTGTTTTGGCCCGTCTTGAGTCGCAGTAATAAACGGCAAGTTGATTTCTGCTTGAGTAACACTCGACAGTTCAATCTTGGCTTTTTCTGCAGCTTCCGTCAGCCGTTGCAGTGCTTGCTTGTCTTTGCGGAGGTCAATTCCTTCGGCTTTTTGGAAGTCATTAGCAATGAAATCGACGATTTTTTTGTCGAAGTCGTCACCGCCGAGGTGAGTGTCTCCACTCGTTGCGAGCACTTCAAATACGCCATCGCCGACTTCGAGAATCGATACGTCGAAAGTACCGCCGCCCAAGTCAAATACCAGGATGGTTTCGTTGCTTTTTTTATCTAATCCGTAAGCTAAAGCTGCGGCTGTAGGTTCGTTAATAATCCGCAGAACTTCTATCCCGGCAATTTTGCCAGCGTCTTTAGTAGCTTGGCGCTGGGAATCGTTGAAGTAGGCGGGCACTGTAATTACCGCTTGGGTAACAGTTTCGCCGAGGTATTTGCTGGCGTCTTCTACGAGTTTCCGCAAAACTTGCGCGGAAATTTCTTCGGGAGCAAATTGTTTGCCGCGGGCGGGACAGTCGAGTTTGACGTTACCGCCGACGTTGAGCACTTGGTACGAAACTTCGGTGGTTTCGTTGGCTACTTCCTCATTTCTGCGTCCGATAAACCGTTTTACTGAGTAAAAGGTGTTTTCGGGGTTCATCACGGCTTGGCGCTTGGCGATTTGTCCGACAAGCTGGTCGCCGTTTTTAGCGTATGCTACTACCGAAGGTGTGGTACGACCCCCTTCGGCGTTGGCTATGACGGTGGGTTTGCCGCCTTCCATAACTGCGACGCAGGAGTTTGTGGTACCTAAGTCAATTCCAACTACTTTTCCCATAGGGGTGTTCCGGCTCCAATCTCTACAAAATTTTGGTTTTCTATCTTTGCGATAGTCTGGTTATTCAGGACTGCGATATTACCTCGCGGTTTACGGGTAGTGAGTCCTGCTTTAATACAGTCTTCGATAGGGTGCTGATCTCTATACTGCGGGCGGTAGACCTTGCGATGAAGGGGTATTTACCGAACCTGTTGAGGGACGGTTGCATCCGTGAGGCTTGCACCGCTACAGTTGCTGACTGCTTTTGTTTACTCTTCCTAATGTACGGCGTGCGATCGCTAGTGGCATTGTGGCAAACCGTATATGTTGTGTTGTATTTGCCGTCTTATGTATTTTACAACTCCCCAGCTATCACGCACGGGCATTCTTCCTTAAAAGAAAAACACCTGGCAAAAACAGTGCCTTTACTTGGTCTGACTTTTTCTCCAGAAGCGGTAGCGAGATGCCCTCCTGCCAAAAGTTGTAAACCTTCATCTCTGATATTGCTCGCCGCCGCATTAATATCCCTGTCATGTATCATTTTGCCACTACAAAAAACCAGTTCGTCTTCGCTTACTGATATCGTTTCCGATAGCATCGAAATTATATATTTTAATCATTGATAGTGCGAGCTTCCCCGAAGAGCGATCGACTTCGCGAGCAGAGAAACTCGCACTATATAATTCCCATGCTACCGCATTTGATATGCTACCACGTCCAGTCGATTGCCCTAACAAAAACGGTTCGTAGTACGGACTAAAGTCCGTACTACGAAACAATTTGATCGTTATCAATCGATCGCACACGATATGACTACTGACTAACCTTCGACTTGCTTCGGCTTCGCCAGCGGACAAGTCGCGATCGGGCAAAATGACTACTGACCACTGACTACTGACCACTGACTACTGACCACTGACTACTGACCACTGACTACTAACTACTGACTAATCAGCAAAGCGGCGGGAAAATAACCAAGAGCATCACCAATTGCCAGCGTACCGTTACTTTCTACTGGCTGGTTGGTAATCGCATCCTTCCAAACCGACGGCATTTGCTCGGACAATACCAGATTAGTATCTTTCCAGACTTGTTTGCCGATCGGCATTTCTGCCGGTTTGACAACTCCCGTCAAAAACCGAGGAGCAACGACAATAACTGTAGTATCTCCAAAGCTTCGCGCAAAGGCGATCGCATTATCCTTAAACGTGCCAACTACTTCCAATGATTGATAGTCGCCTGACTTAAACACTTCCAAGTATTCTTTTCTCGCTTCTAGCAATCTTGCCGTCAAAAACAGCTTGATTCTAGCATCTTCCCGCGTCGCCATCAAATCTTCTACCAATTGCAAAATATCTGTCTTAGCTTGCTGTTTAATTTCCTGCAAAACTTGAATTCTGCGGTCAAAATCAACCGGACGGCGGTTGTCCGGATCGACGTGGCTTAAATCCCAGAATTCCGTTCCTTGATAAATGTCGGGAACCCCAGGGGCGGTGATTTTTAGCAGCGTTTGAGATAAAGAATTGAAAATTCCGTAATCAGCTACTTTTTTCCAGAAAGGCAGAAAATTCTTCAAAAATTGATTGTTTTCTGAATTTCCGAGAACGCTCTCGATAAATGTCATAAAACCAGTTTCGTAGTCGTTGTCGGCTCTCAGCCAAGCCGTATAAACTTTAGCTTCGCGGACGGCTTTGATTGCATAATCTTTGAGGCGATCGACATAATCGGTGTTTTCAATTCCTTCAAAGGGAAAACTGCCGAGAATAGTTTGGTACAAGAAGTATTCGTCGTTAGTATCGGGAACCATTCGATTCACAAAGTTGATTTTTTTAGAAGAATTTAGCTCTCTCCACGACCTGACTTGCTGTTCCCATTCTTCGGGAATTTCTGACAAAACGTTAATTCTGGCTCGCACATCTTCGCCCCGTTTGGTATCGTGGGTAGCTGTAGCATTCATTTTGTGCGGCCAAGCTATTTGCTGCTGTTTGTTGAAGTCATGAAAATCTGCCAGCGAAACACCGAACTGACTGGGATTTCCTCCTACTTCGTTGAGAGATAAAAGCCGGTAGTAAACGTATAAAAGCGTGTCTTCAACTCCTTTCGCCATCAAAGGGCCTGTCAATTGCTGGAGTTTCATGACAAAGTGGCGTCGCTCCTCTTTTTGTTCGACTGTGAGAGTTTCTTCTTCTTCCAGCAACAGCAGCGTTTCGATAAATTTAAGTTCTTTGAGGAGTCGCGGTACCAGTTCTTTCGCATGGGCGATCGCATATTTTACGTAAGTGCGATCGGACTCTCGCAAACCCTCTTGATTTATGTAAGTTCGGTACACCGGAAAAACTGTTAAAACTGCTGACAGTGCTTTTTCCAAACCGGAACGAGTAAAGTCATTTCCCTGTCTGGAGTGACCGGAAATATTTTTCAAAAGTTGAGCCAGATTGTCAACATCTCCTGCCAGATTTTTCTCAACTATGAGTCCTTTTTTCTCTAAAAACAACTGTTCGTAGGGAACGGTCAGTCGAGTAAATCTGTGATAGATTTCGCTAAATTGCTCTTCGCGATCGCACCGACAAAAAACGCCGTTTACATAATTCAAGAAATCGTAGCCGCTCGTCCCCTCGATCGGCCAATATGGCGGCAAATCTTCTTCGTGTTCCAGAATTTTTTCGACAGTAGTGTAAGTATCTCCGACTCTTTCCCGCAGCCGTTTCAAATATTCGGTTGGATCGTAGAGTCCGTCGATGTGGTCGATTCTTAATCCGGTAAACTTTCCCTCTTCAACCATGTCGAATATCAGAGCATGGTTTTTGTGGAAAACTTTAATTTCTTCAACTTTTACCGACATCAGTTCGTTGACTGTAAAAAACCTGCGGTAGTTAATTTCTTCAGCTCCCACTTTCCAGAAAGATAGGCGGTAAAACTGATCGGAAAGCAAATCGTCCAGCAAATTAAAGCTTTCAGCATTACCCTTTTCTCCATTAAAAACATTGATGTTTTCATCGATAAATTCATGCACGACGGGATTTTGATTGTAGAGTTCCCACAGCAATCCTTTGACAAAAGCTATCTGATCGTATCGGGCCTTACCTTTAACTTCTGAAGATGTATTTTTGATTAGGTAAATAATTCCTAAAAGTTTAATGAAATCTGGATGTCGCCTGCCTAATTCCCTGCCTAAATGTCCCAGATTATGAGTAATAAACTTACCGTAAGAGTCAATTTTGACGGGCAGTTTCAAATCGTAGTAATTGATAGTAAGCCCTTTTTCCCTGTATTGAAGTTGAATCTCGCCATTTTCCAGACACTCTCCATAAAAATTGCCCAGCAGCGGAGCCAAAACTCGACCCCTGAGATTTTCGTAAGCGTGATTCCATTCAATATCAAAGTAATCGAAATAGTCGGAATCTGGCCCGTTTTCTAATACGTCTGACAGCAACAAGTTTTGAGTGTCGTAGGCCATGTGGTTCGGGACAATATCTTGCAGCCATCCCATTTTTCGCTGCTTGATTTCGTAGGTAAGCGATTCAAAATCTTCTGAGTTTCCCAATTCGGGATTGAGCAGATTTGAGTCAACGACATCGTAGCCGTGAGTGCTGCCTTTTCTGGCTTTAAATATCGGTGATGCGTAAAGGTCGGTAATGCCTAATTCTTCCAAATAACTCACAATTTGTTTGGCGGCTTCAAATTTAAAACCTCCATGAAATTGAATCCGATAAGTTGCTGTGGGAATTCTCATTATGTTAATTTGAGTCCTATTTAATTAGTTTGTCGGGTTTTTTGTTTAAAATTAGAAATAGTAGGTTGGGTTGAGCGGTAGCGCATTCGGCTCGACAATCGCCTAACAACTGTTTGTCATTACCCATATCTGGTGAAATCCTCAATCCGCTGCGGGCCCGCCAGGGAATTAATTCCTTGACTAATGCGTGTAAGTCGGTTAAAACTAACCCAGTTTCTGGTTTTTTTTTAGTTTGTTTTAACCGAAGGCTGGCTAGTGGGTAAACGAAAAATCAAAAATGTGGATAATGACAAGTAGGGGCGGTGGATGGTGCGTGCCTGCCTTAATTACGGGGCGATCGCGAAAACTAAGACATCAAATAGTAAACTGATACTAAGTTTGATTTGGTTTTTGACACCAATGAGCGATCGCCCAAACCAACCTACTATTTCACTAATTCGTAGAGTGCGAAACTCTGCGGTTTAACAATCAATTCTTGCTCAGATTCGATCTTGTCAGGCAAGCTAGAACCCGAACCCATCCATTTTACATCAGTAGAGTCTAAAATTTTGTCACCTTTGCCTGCGGGAAGTGCAGCAGTAAAAGCGACCTCTTGCTTGTTGAAGTTTAAAATGCAGTAGATATCGCTGTCATCTGTCCAGCGACGTAGAAACAATATTTTATCGGCTTCAATGCTGGACACTTCTAGATTGTTTTTGTCGAGTTTTTTAAGTGCCGGTATTGTCCGCCGCAGTTGAATCAAGTGTTGGTGCCATTCCCAGAGGATTTTGTGCTTTCCTTCTGTTTGTTTTTCCCAGTTTAATTTGCACTTTTGGAAACTCTCAGGACTCTGGGGGTCTTGAAACTCGCCTCGACCTTCAAAAATCTTAAATTCTTGTTGTTTGTCTTTGCGAATAGCTTCAATTAAGTCAGGGTCTGAGTGAGAAACAAAGTACAAAAACGGCGCTGTTTCTGCGTATTCTTCTCCCATAAATAAGAAGGGAATGTAGGGAGAAATAAAAACCGTACCTGCTGCGAGTTTCAGTGCTTCAAAGTTAACTGTTTGGGAGAGTCTGTCTCCCAAAATACGGTTGCCGATTTGGTCGTGGGTTTGGGCAAATACTACAAATTTATTGCCCGGTTCATCTTTAACAGAACTGCCGTGTTTGCGCTTTCTGTGGGGGGCGTACTGGCCTGAGTAAACAAAGCTTTCTTTGAAGGATTTTTCTAAATGTTCGCACTTACCGAAGTCTTGGTAATATCGGTCATTTTCTCCCGTGAGCAAGGCGTGGAGTGCGTGGTGGAAATCGTCGCACCACTGGGCATCTAATCCCATGCCACCTAGTTCTTTGGGGCGTGTAGTGCGGACATCGTTTAAGTCACTTTCTGCGCTTAAATAAATTTTCCTTCCTACCTCTTCGGAAAAATCCGCTGTGGCATCGGATAGTTGTTGCAAAAACGGTCTGGCACCCACTTCAAATATTGCTTGAATTGCGTCTAGCCTCAAAGCGTCAATGTGATAGTCTCGAAACCAGTAGAGGGCGTTTTCAACAAAGTAGTTGCGGACTCCATCACTGTAAGCGTCGTCGAAGTTGAGGGCTTCTCCCCAAATTGGTCGGTATTTTGATGTGAAGTAGGGGCCAAATTCATGGAGGTAGTTTCCTTCGGGGCCTAGGTGGTTGTAAACGACATCGAGAATTACTGATATGCCGTGTTCGTGGCAGGCGTTGATGAGTTTTTTGAATTCTTCTGGCCCGCCGTAGGAGTTTTGGACGGCGTAGGGATATACGCCGTCGTATCCCCAGTTTCTGTCGCCGGGGAATTGGGCGACTGGCATGATTTCGATGGCGTTGATTCCGAGTTCTTGAAGTTGTTTGAGTTGGGGAATTATTGCTGCGAAGGTTCCGGCTTGGGTGAATGTGCCTACGTGCAGTTCGTAGATAATCATTTCGGCTATTGGCACGCCTTGCCAATTTTTGTCTGTCCAAGTAAAGGAGTTTTCATCTATGACTTGGGATGGGGCGTGGACTCCTTGGGGTTGATATTTTGAGGCTGGGTCTGGTAGGTCGGTTTTTTCTTCGAGTTTGTAAGTGTAAAGGGTTCCTGGTTGGATGTCTGTAGCTGTGGTTTGCCAGTAACCTTCTGCGGATTGCTGCATGGGGATTTGGCGTTTGTTTGGGGAAATGATTTGGAGGGATATTTGTTTGATTGTGGGGGCCCAAACTGTAAATTCACATTGGTTGTTGCCGAGGTAATTGGCTCCTATCTTCACTTTTAGTTGTTCTCCTTATAAAATAGGTTGGTGGTGCGATATCCCTAGGGGCGATCTCAAATGCTTTGTCGTGACTGTTGGATGTATATTTAGAGGGTAATATGGCTTAAAATAAGAAACAACTAACCTTAGACAGAGCGATTAAAGGCTAGAGTCGCGACTGGGAAAAAGTAAAAGTAGCGGTTGGTTATGTTTAAATTAAAGCATGAATCTGCTAAGCTGTTGTGCATCCCAATTGTCTGTGGTGATTGATGGGGAGAGGGGGAGATTGGGA
>NZ_JAUBTN010000040.1:0-59371 GCF_036705055.1 Microcoleus sp. CZ3-B2
AACAACTAACAACTAACAACTAACAACTAACAACTAACAACTAACAACTAACAACTAACAACTAACAACTGCCAACTCACAACTGCCAACTCACAACTGCCAACTCACAACTGACAACTGCCAACTAACAACTACCAACTGACCAATAACTAAAAGCGGCAGTCGCCTGCCGCTTTTAGTTTTAACTAGATATCAGGAAACCTTAGAAACTAAAGGTTGTCCGCAGGACTCCTACCCAGATATCGTCATTATTTCTGTTGTTTTCGGGATTCAGAATCACGTAAACGCCCGGTGTCACCGCAATAAAGTCATTAACTTGGAAGCGATAGAAACCCTCCAAGTGATAAGAGGTGTCGCGGTCTCTGGCGACATCGCTTTCAGTAACTTTTGGCGGGATGCCGGCGATAAAACCGAGGAGGTTTCCAGGCTTACCAAAATCTGGCAGCGCCAAGAAAACAGCACCGTTCTGAACAGTAGCGTCATTGTCTGCGCCCCGTTCTTGGTGAGCCTTGGTGTAACCGTACCAACCGCCAAGCTGGAAGCCGCGGCTGGGTTTTAAGTTAAGTTGTACGCCAAAGTTATCTGATGCGGTGGATGTTTGACCGAAGGGCCGGTTAGCCAAGGAACTGCCAGTACCGCCCATGATGCCAACATCGCCACCCCGATTGTATTTCCGGGTGTAAGTTGCGCCAATATCAATAGCTTTGCCGAGAGAGAAGTTGAGCTGACCCAAAGCGCTGAAAGAACCGTTGAAAACGCCCCGGCCGTCGGCTGGGTTGGGAGCGTCGCCGTCGGAGGCAAGATAGGCAACTGTGGCTTTCACTGGGCCCAAGTTGTATTTGATAGCAGCACCTGCTCCTTCGGGGCCGCGGAACACTGCCGGGTTGTAACGTCCAAACCTGGATAGAGCACCGTTGCCGCTACTTTCCAAGGGAGCAGTCAGCTCGGCAACGTCATCGAGCCTCAGTCCTTTCGGGCCCAACCATACTGTAGCGTTGCCTACCGGAAAGCGATACCACACTTGATCGAGGGAGAATTGGTTGCCGTCTTCGCCGTCGATGGCGAGGCGAGCCATGTTCGTACCGGCGGTGTTGGCTGTACCGTAGTTGGCGATGTTTCTAGCTTGCAAGCGGGTTCTGAGCAAGTCTCGACCGCTGAAGCTGGTGTTGAAGTTCAACCGCACCCGGTAGCCGAGGTTGGTGGCCGTTTTGTCGTCCCGCAGCCCAACACCATCTCCGAAGGTGTCGCTGGCGAGAAAAATGGCTTCTCCTGAGAGTTTGGTAGTGGTGGAGAACTGGTTAGCTTCGAGTTCTGCGGTGCGAGCTTCTAGGCCATCTACTCGTCCGCGCAGGGTAGCGAGTTCGGCTGCAAATTCTTCTTGCAGGCGTTGCAGGATGGCTAAGTCGTCTTTGGTGACGAAGGTACCTGTTGACGAGCTAATTAGTTTGGTTACTTGGTCTAAGCAGGCGTTGACGCCGGCTGCAAATTCGTAGCGAGTCAGGGCGCGGTTGCCGCGGTAGGTGCCGTCGGGATAGCCTGCGATACAACCGTAGCGTTCGACTAGGGATTGCAGGGCTTGGAATGCCCAGTCTGTCGGCCTTACGTCGGATAGCTGAGAGACCGATGTCACCTGGGACATGGTTCCTGACTGTTGTGCCGGCAGGGCTTGGGGTGTTGCTGGGACGATCGGGCCGCCCATTCCTCCGGGTACTGTCTGAGCAATTTCTACCTTAGTAGCTGGGACAGTAGCTGGGGGGAGAGCGGTGGCAGCCGGTTCTTCAATTTTTGCAGCGGTGTCTGTGGGGGTGCTTTGCACTGCCAAGTCTGATGCTTGGGGCGACGGTTCGGCTGTGTTCGCTGCCGCCACGGGTTCAGTCGCTGCCGCTGTGGTGGCGGGGGCGATTGCGATTGGGGCTGCTGAGTCGATGTCGCTTTCTGCTGTTTGCAGTGCTGTTGCCCTGGTTTCTGGTTCAATTTTTGCCAGTTTGTCCGGCTGTTTTTGTGCGTCGTCCGAGTTGGCGATCGGGGTTTGGGCCGCCGGAGCGATGCTGTTTAAAGCCAGCTTTTCTGGGGCGGCAGGGGCTGCTGCAACTGGTTCTGCAACTAATTCTGCAACTGATGCTGCAATTTTTGATTCGGATGACTTTGCTGTGGCTAGCTGGTTGGCTTCAGCGGTTGCGGTCGCTTCTGCTGCTAGGGCTGCGGTACTGACAACTGATGATAGCCCCAGAATAGCGGGGGATACTAGCAGTAAATTCCAAAAAGTTCTGTTCATTTTCCTCACACCTTCACACTCTATTCAACTCGATCGAGAATTCCCAACTTGTAATTTTTGTGGTTGCTTGTCTGCTGAGAATAACTGCCAATAGAATAGAACCTCTCCATAGCTGCTGACTCACAGTTGGGGTGTCTAGTTTCCGCTTGAACGTAGGGGCTGGGCTTTTCTACGGCAAGGGCATCAATTCTGGTCAAGTCCACATTACATTACGGTTGATTATACCATCACCGGGCGACGTACCCACACGCTATGCGAAGCATACAGTCTGGGCTTCCCGTTTCAACCGCCGCTGCCTCTACCATTTTTGAATGATGTTGGTCTTATGCAGCGTATGGAGGTTTGACAAGCCATCTTGTCCTCACTCCCATCGCACGGGGTGCGTGGGATCCGGGCAGACTCCCTGCGCCCCAAGGAGTTCATTTCATCTCTCGATCGCCAGACTTGCTTTAATTGCTGTAGCTGCGATCGATAATTGGTGGTGCGGGTTCGGCCACAATCTGCCTCAAACTGACTGCTACCCTGAGTCTTCGGCTACGCCAGACTTAATAGACAGTTATCAGGATAGGATCGGGGCTGCTTGTCGCCTCCCTTATACAGCTTTCGAGCCAAATATGTCAAGCTTTTTAACCTCACTTTAAACCCTGCGACCTTTGGCGGGGCGATTTTCGGGCCTGCTGGGAGCCAGCGGGCTTTCATAACTCGTAGATGTACCCTAGAAAAGCCAAATTTCTGGCTTGACCAATTTGGCTTTTCTGACGATCCCAAGAGTCGGGACTTGCGCGGGCGATCGTCATGTTTGAGACAAGCTGTCGCCCGGTTTAATTAACCGCTACTTTAACACAATTTTTGGGTGTTCTGAGTGCGGCTGCAATTGGTGTTGCTTAATATCCAATCGCGCCGAGAATGCTGTGTTGCTTGAGATACAAACTCTACCCAAATTTTATAGCGATTTGATGGCTGTTTTTGGCGGAGGGCGATCGCAGGAATTTAATGCTAAGCGGGCGAAAATGCACAACTCAAAAATAGTGCTGTCGGAACAAAAAAACCAAAGGCTGCGGGTGGAAGTTTTAGTAAAAGAATTAGGGGTTAGGGAAGATTTCGGTATTATTATTGCTTGCGGCGACCAAGATTATCTGTTTGCGAAGGGTTGCTGTGCTAGCATCCGATATTTCCTGGGAGATGTGCCGATTTGTCTGTTGATTGACGGTACGTTTTCTGTAAGTGCTTTGGAAAAGTCCTACGGGGTGCGAGTAATCGATCGCACAACCGTTTCCCAAGATGTTTTGAGAAAGAGAATTTTTGGTTGGGGTAAAACTAAAATGATTGCCTTTTGGGAAAGTCCTCGGTTAAATTTCTTGGTTTTGGATGTCGATATTATTGTTTGGGGTGATGTTCTCAAGTGTGCTAATTTTAAGGAATTTGATTTTATTGTAGACCAACCTGGTCAGGAAAATTCGGATGCAGATATTTCCAAGTTTTTCTTTGACATTCCTGGTGTTGAAAAACATTTTCCCAGTTTTAACTGGTCGCAATACCGAGCCAATTATTTCTGCACCGGAACTTTTTTTGCTAAACGCGGCATTTTTAATTTGGAAGAATACGTAGAAATTTTAGATTTTACGGTTGCAAATCCGGGGATATTTAAGTACGGAGAAATGGTTTTTTTAAACTTTATGATTTTCCGGGTGGCCGGGGAAAGTCGGCTGCGGGTGCAGAGTGTGGATATGCAGTTTTTGATGCCGGATTTTGACCGGGATTTGGTGAAAAAGCGGTTTCCGGTTGAGTCAAGCGGGCCTGCGGGCGATCGCGCCTTGGCGACTGTGATTCATTGGTGCGGGCCGAAACCGACTTTATCAACATCTCAAGTTTACTCGGAACCGATGAATTTTTGCCGCCGCAAGTGTCAGGAGGATGTTTGGAACCGCAGGGGTTTGGCGGCCCAGATGTCGCTGCAATTTGAGGATTTGCAGCGATCGATCTATGTGTACAATAATAAGTTTAAGAAGAAGTTTCGGCAGTTGGCCGGTAAGTAGATAATATCAATTCCGGTTGCACTCCTGGGGAATTGTTGACTGTTGACGGGCGGGCACGCACCATCCACCGCCCCTACTGAGTATTAATTGTTGACTCGATTTTATTATTCCGATGCAACCGGAAACGATATAAAAAGTTGGGCGCGGGGGCGAGAAACCGGGAATATTCTGAGATTTCTCGCCTCCATTTCCCGATTTTTTTGCAGTAATACCAAATCAGGGTTAGCTACTGGCTACGATTACTGATTTCGGAATTTTTTAACCGCAGAGAACGCAGAGAACACAGAGAAAGAGAAGAGAGAGATGAATGCAGGGTTCACTCATCCAGGGGCAAAAGGGGGCCGGCTGGGGGCAAAACTTGGCGGTGAACGCTGATTTTGTGACTTTCTCGCTGAGTTTGCATTTCTACGGCGATCGCCTCAAATTCGACTTCCATGCAGCCGTAGGGAATTTCTAACTCGATACTTGCTCTGACATTTCCCAAGCCGTTAGGTGTAAATTCGGTAATCCAGCGCGGCCCGTCGAGAATCAGGTAGCTTTGTCGATCGAATACCCAAACTTTCACATAAATCCGGGGCATCAATTCCGGCAGTTGCACTTTCACTGTTACAGCTTGGCCCGCGAGGATTTGGGCGCGCGGCAATTCTAAGACGGGCATCGGTACTAACTCGTCTTCTGGCAAAACGTAGGGAGTTGGCCCAGTTGATTCTTCGAGTTTTGTGGTTTTTTGAGCAACTTGTTTCGGCTGTGGGGGCTCGTCAAAAACTACAAATTCTCTGGATTCCGGGCCAATATATTTGGGCTCGGAAATTGTTTTCCCGATCGCCCGTTGCTGTAATGTTGGGCTGCTTTCTTCCACTACGGCTATGGTGTCGCTGCTATTGGCGGCTTTTGGAGTTGGCGACAGGGTGGTTGCTTTGAGCCATTCGGGGGATTCGCCGTTGCTGGCTAGGGAACTCAGTCGCGACCAAAATCTATTCTCGACGTTTAGGGTTTGAAATGCCTGTTTTGAGGCTGGTGGCGGGGTTTCTGGGGCTGTTGTTTCTGGTTCCGGGGTGTTTTCGGGTTTTTTGTCGATCGCTCGATCTTCGGCCGTTTCTGCGGCTGTTGGGATGTCTGAGGGTTTGGTTTGTGGGTCGATCGCCCCGGCGACTGTTTGACGGGGATTGGAGATTTCTTCGAGCAATTGCGATCGGCCCCCCTCGGGCAGTTTGTTACCGAATGCGGGCAATTCTAAACCGCCGGCACTTGCAGTTTGGCGGGAATTCAGTTGAGGCGGTAAGGGTTCGTTTGTTGAAACTTCGGCAGGGGATGGAGGCTCTAAGGATTTTTCTACTAGCTTGAGAAACGATAAATTTGTGGTCTTCCGAGGCTGTTTTGAGGCTGTTGGGGAGAGTTCGGCTTGATGCTTTTCTTCGATGAAATTTTCTTTAATTACTTCTAGAAGGTGCTCTAAACGGGCGGTTATTGTAAATAGTTTGGTGGCTAGGGGAACGCCTCCGCTGCTGAGTATTGCTTCTCCTAAAATTAGGCGACTTTTGCACTCGCTGGGGATGTAGGTGACGCAGGCAAAGATGCAGGGGGGAGCTTGTTCTGGCATCTGCTGCTGGATTTGGGCGAGTATTTTTGAGGTTTGGGGGTCGCGCAGGTAGATTTGTATTTCTGCTGAACCGATGAGTTTTTTGAGTTCTTCTGTTTGTGATTCAGAGATGAGATTTGCTTTTTTTCTGGTTGTTTGGGGTGGTTGGGAAATGTCGATTTTGCCGGAAATGACTAAGGGGCGGCCGAGTTGGGTGACGAAGGTTTCTCGATCGAGTATGAGTTCGAGTTCGAGTTTGACTGGGGGTTGGGGCGGAGGCTCCGGGGTGGTTTGGGGATTGGGGAATTGGTAGATTTTGGGAGGCTGCGGTGGGGCTGGGGGTTGGGTTGCAGGACGATCGACCGGTGCTGCGATTTGTGAGTCTGAGGGGATAGTGGCAGGTTCTGAGGTGTCGATCGTCGGCGGTAGGGGTTCGGAGGTTTCCGATTCTGCGGGCAATACTTCCAATTGCACGCCGTACTGCCAAGGTTTTGCTGGTGTCGATCGAGGATCTGGCAAGCAGGAGAGTTCCCACATTCCCGGTTTGAGTCTGGTGTAGGGAATGATCACGACTAATCCTTCGGGGTTGGTGCGTGCCGATCGGCTTTGGACTTTCCGCTGCGGGACTACTCCCTCGAAGGATGTGTAGGTGACGCGAATTTCGATGTCGGTGTTGGGGTGCTGGATGCGAGCAACGACGCGGTATTTGCCTTCTAGAATTTCCACGTCGGCGGTTTCTAGGGGCAACCAGGCGCGATCGCCTTCTTTCTGCAGTAAAAATTCTAGTTTTTTCATCTTTTCTTTTCTCTAGAAGACCCCCGCTATGTTGCTGAAAGGTTTGCGGTACGCGGTTTTTTTGCAGCTACAGGAATTGAATTACTATATGTTCTACAGTTTATCACCTCGATCGGTCAAGAGTTACGTTCAGAAAGATAGATAGGCGATCGAGAAGTCGGCATTTGGCTCGCTCGCTAAAATTGTCCTTCTATATCCCGCGATTGATGCAGGACTCTCACAATCTCGACTTTTTCTAGGAGAATTCTGTAGAAAATAATGTAAGGTTTGACAGGAAAACTTCTCAATCCTGTGAGGAGTTCATTTCGCTGTCGCCCCATATTCGGAAATTGGGCAAGCATGGGAAAGCGATCTAGCAGTCGCGCCAGTTGGCGATCGGCGGCAATTTCATCCTGCTGTCCCAAATAAATCCATATATCTTCTAAATCTTTTTCGGCTTGCTGGGAAAGGCGATAACGATTCACAGGTACTTACTCCTGTTTTAGGCGTTGTTGCCCCCGTTGTTTGATAGTCACCAGAAGATTCGGCAGACAAGAGTCATCATACTCTGTATATTGTCCTGTCTGAAGCTGCCCGGCGCCGATAGCGATTTCCTGCTTCAGAGTTTCTCGATCGACCTTTGTAGTGTCTGAAGTTTGATTTGGAGTTAGAAGTTTATGGATCAGGATGTGGCGCTCTTCCTCGGTGAGAGCGAGGATAATTTGGGTGAGGGTATCGATGAGTTGAGTGTTGATCGTGGTTGCTTGGGTCATATGCGATCGGAGAATGGTTGCATTAGAGGAGGGATAACGTTATTTTAACTTAGCCATTTTCAGTCAGAATTTACCAAGGACTGCCGATCATATTAAAAGCTGCCCAATAATAAGGATGCGATAAATCTTTGCTGTCTAGTTGAGGGACAGACAGAGGTAAAAAAACTTCGCCCCTAGAGCTTTGCAATTGACCATTATTTATGGTTAATTTACCTTCGATCGCAGCAATTTGTGCTTCCCTGAGAGCTTCAGATTTAATAATAGGAGGGTCTTTCGGCTTGTTGACTTTTAAGCGCTCGTAAAACTCGCTCATCAGCGCCAAAGTTCCCGCATCGCTGACGTACCACAAACTGGCGAGGGCAGATTTTGCTCCCGATTGCAGCGCTAAACCGGCAAATCCGAGTTCTGCTTCTTTGTCTCCCAAGGCGGTTCTGCAGGCGCTCAATACTAACAGTTCCAGAGGCGGATTGTTCCATTTTAAATCTCTCATTTGATCGAGTCCGAGTCTGGTGTCCCAAAATTGAATGTAAGAGTTATTGGGAGCTCCGGGGCGAAATTCGGCGTGGGTGGCGAGGTGGATGATGCCGTACCTTTGTTGCAGGCGCTGCGATTGCAAGTTGACAATGGTAAAATCTTCGTTGAGAAAAGATTTACCTGGCCACTCTTGGACGATCGTCCTTAATTCTAACGGGACTGCCGGTAGCGGTTGTTTGTTCGCCGTTTCTGAGAAAATAGATGCTCCCATTGCTAAGACTTGGGTGTTTTTGAGGTTGGCGTAGTTAGTGTGGGTGAATTTGAAGGCGGGGATGCGGGCGAGGCTGTATTTTTGGATCAGAAATTGCTTTCCGTCGTGCATTGCTGCTAGGGGTACGGTTCGCAAACCTTCGCCGACACAAAACAGCAAGGTTTCAATTTTTGCTATTTGCAAATCTGTTTCTAGGGGTGCAATTATCCATTGATAAAGTTGTTGGGCTCCTTCTAAATAGCTGGTTGTGCTGAGTTTGGCGGGGTTGGTAATTTCGTTGTTGAATTTTTTGACTGCTGACAGTAATGTTTCTTGTTTGGCGGATGGGAGGCTGCGGAGAATTGGCGGGCGATCGGGCAATATCAAGATTAATTCGAGTTGGTCTGTGCGCGGGATGGCGTAAATTAAAGCTGGTTTTTTCTTGGTTTGAGCTGCTAGACGGGAGAGGGTTTTTGATATTGCTTCGGCGGTTTTTGCACGGGCCCCAAAGTCTTGTTGCAAGTATTTTTGATAGTCTTCTTCCCAGTCTTGTTCGATTCTGGTGACGGCTTCGGTGAGGTTTCCGCGATCGAGCAAATTTCTCATTTCTTGCCCGTTAAGCCCGCCTGGGTCTGCGTTTTGGGCAATTGTAGGGAGGTTCGCGGTACTCCAACAGAAAAATATTGCTGTCAAACAGTAAAAAATAGCTGTTTTAAGTTTTTTGGCAGTCGCGTGTTTTTGAGGCTGCTGCGGGGATTGTTGGTGCATGGTTTTGAGGCGGGTATACCATTTTTGATTTGCAACGATTGAGAATCACTGACTAAAGCTGCATTTTTTTGCAGTGGTATTAACGGCGCATTTGGCGACAGCATCTTTTTCGGAGTGTAATAAGCGTTTTTGGAAGTGCGATCGTCCTGTGCTGGCGAGCTCGATTATAGCATTCAAGACAAATGCCAAATATTTCCCGTAGGGTGTGCCGCCTTCCCTGCAGCTCGATCGCCCAAAACCAACCCCAAACATCTGCTGTAGGGTGCTTAGGAACGAAAATTTAATAACTTAAACACCTCCTACAGTCCTCTCTCTATCCTCTAAGCCTTCCTCGCCTCAGAAGCATTACCAGGCTCTTCCTGGTAAGTAGCAACAAGCCTAATCTCTTCTGCCGGCTGAAACGTCCGCACTGCTGGATTCCTGACGCACCAACACCAGTGACAGCACCCAAAAATTTGCGAGTTATGTAAAGTTTTGTAACTTTTGCAGAAGTTTTGCGTAAAAATCCCAGATCCCCACAGATAGACAAATAGAGGGCTATGCAGGAGGATGGGCGCCAGTCAATCTCGATCGGCTTGTTAACCAATCTCCGGCCACCTGCATCCGCTTTGCCGACTATTTTTTTGAGTACCCTTGGAACAAGAGATGCCTACTAAGGATGAAATTGACGATCGGCTCAAACAGCTAGCCATAGCTGCTCAAAATCACCAGCCTAAAACTTTAGGGCAACGGCTAGCTATGACCAATTTTATGGCGGAGGTTGAAAAATACAAAATCGTTAAATGTCCCAGAAATACAAAATTTACCCCCGAAATTTATCGGGCAATTTGTGCAGAAGCCAAATCGGACTTAACGTTGCGAATTTGCCGGGAAATTCACAACTATCGACCTGAGAAAGAAGTCAGTCAGTGGGTCAACTTCTTGATGCTTAAATGTTTTCAGCAAGCTACGCCTAAAGTTATAGGTAAAAAAGAGTTGCTAACTGTATACTGCGGAGATATAGAGAAAGTTTTCAATCTAATTGAAAAGCAGCAAGTTCAAAATAATTTTTGTCAATTTGAAGTTGCTTTGAGCGATGTCATCCTAGAAGATCCGGGAGGTTTTTTTGAAGGCGAAGTGATGAGAAAGTACCCGCAGGTCAATTTTAAATTTTTGTTGGTGAAGAAAGTTATAAAAGATGAAAGTTGGCAGGAAATATCCGATGAGTTAGGAGTCAACGTTTCTAGTTTGAGCACTTTTTATCAGAGGTGTGTAAAGAAATTTACGCCCAGATTCAAAGAATACTTGTAGAACATTATGTACCAAAAGCAGGGAGTAATCATGAATAACACAGAAGTTGATTTAGTTTTGACAATGCCGATCGCCCCAGCAGCGCACCTGAGCGCTCAAAGGCTCTCGCAGCAACAAACAGACCCGAAAAAAGCCAAACAGGTTTATCTGAATGCTTTGGCGGTGCACGCAGTGGATTTTTACTTTCAGTGTATGGAAATAGACACTGATTTGACCGCTAGCAATATCTGGAATCCTGCGATCCAGAAATTCATGGATGTTGCAGATTTGGAGGTCAAAAATCTTGGTAAGCTGGAGTGCCGCCCTGTACGTGAGGGTGAAGAGTTTGTCTCGATTCCGGCAGAAGTGCGATCGGACAGAATCGGTTATGTTGCCGTGGAGATAGCCCAATCCCTGGCAGAGGTGAAGTTGCTGGGATTTGTCAAAAAGGGCGATCGAGAAAAAGTTCCAATTAGTAAGTTGGAATCCATCGAAAACCTGCTAGAATACCTGGACGAACTCCAGCCAAAATACTTGGACGAACTCAAACCAGTGCATCTCATTCAATGGTTGCATAATGTTTTCGACATCGGCTGGGAGGCCGCCGAAAAAGTGTTTGAATCAAGACAAAAATTCCAGTTTGATTTCAGGAGTAGTCAAACTTTAGAGATGAGCAATCCTGCTAATAATGTCACTCAGATTAAACGCATAAAAACCCTAGAATTGGAGCCTGGAGAAAGAGTTAATTTACTGCTGGGAATAATGCCAACAAATCATGGGAATCTTGATATCTTGATAGAACTTTGTCCGGCAGATAACCAAACTGAATTACCCGAAGATGTGGAATTGATAGTGTTGGACGAACGAGGAAAAAGTTTGGTGCAAGCTAGAGCTAATAAAACCGATAGCTTGCTATTCAAGTTGAGTGCAGAACCGGGAGAACAATTTAGCGTTAAAATTGCTTTGGGTGATTTCAGCCAAAGTGAATTGTTTTTCACCTAATCATCAATTATCCATAGGGGGTAAGTGTTATGAGCAAGTTAGTTTATCTCAAATTAGATGGCAATTTGCCAAGCCAAGGTTTTCGAGTTACCTTGGAAATCAAAGAGGATGACGGCGAATCCTTGGCTGACATTACTAGCATTTTACCTGCAAATCCCGAGTTAGCAGCTTTAGTAAACCAACATTGGTCTCAAAAATATCGCTCTTTGGGAATGCCTTCCCGGAACCATAAAAAAAGAATTTTTCCAGCCTTGTATTCTCTGGTAAGAGCGGGTAATAAAACAATTTTTCGCTCCAAATCTTTCTCTTGGCGAGTTAAGGTTAAAGAAGCAGACACTAGAAGTTCCTTGAAGAAATGCCAGGAATCCGGCCAGCAACTAGCAGCAGCCATGAATATTTGGCTGAAGTCAGAACAGTTTCGAGAAATTGATACGCGACTGAGAGAGAAATTAAATGATCGTGAAGATATTAGGGTATTAATTCGCACCGAAGATCCGAACTTGCACAAATTACCTTGGCAGTTGTGGGATTTGTTTGATAATTTTCCGAAAGCTGAACCGTCGCTTGGTCAATTAAACTTTGTTAAACTACAGTTTCAGAAACCTCTCCGCAAATCTAAGGTGAAAATTTTAGCTATTTTGGGAGATAGCCCTGATATTAATGTCAAAGAAGATGAGAAAATCCTGAAAAATTTGTCTCCTGATGCTGAAGTTAAAGTTTTAGTAGAACCCAAACGCAAAGAGATTACTGACGAGCTTTGGGAACAATCTTGGGATATTATATTTTTTGCGGGGCACGGTGAAACTGAGGATGGTACGGGAAAAATTTATATCAATAAAGATGATTGTTTAACTATTGATGAGCTGTGGGTTGGTTTGAGAAAAGCGGTGGATAATGGTTTGCAGCTAGCAATTTTTAACTGCTGTGACGGGTTGGGTTTGGCGACAAAATTAGATGATTTCCAAATGATTCCGCAAATGATTTTAATGCGGGAGTTGGTGCCGGATTTTGTAGCTCAAGAATTTTTAAAATATTTTCTGACAGAGTTTGTAGCTGGCAAGTCTTTGTATGCAGCAAAGAGGGAAGCTTGCAACCGTTTGGGGGATTTAGAGCATAAGTTTCCTTGTGCTAGTTGGTTGCCGGTAATTTGGCAGCATCCGACGGCGGTGCCTCTGATGTGGAGCGATTTTTTGATTGAGTCCGATGCGCCTGTTGTTGCTGAAAATTTGACGGCGGTTCCTAGGTATGAGAAAAGACCGCCAGTTAAGGGTTTTTCGCCCTTGAAGTCGGTGATTTTGGCGAGTACGGCCTGTACCGTGGCGGTGATGGGAGCGCGTTCTCTGGGGGTGATGGAGGTGTTGGAACTGTCAATGTTCGATCGACTAATGAGGCAGCGGGAATCTGAATTAATCGACAATCGGTTGCTGGTGGTGCAAGTGACTAACCAGGATGTTGACAAGTACGACTATCCGCAAACTGATGCTATTATAGCCAGGGCGATCGACAAATTACTCCAATTTAAGCCTGCAGCAATTGGTTTGAATATGCACCGAAATTCGCCAAAGGAACCGGGCAGAAAAGATTTGATTGCCCTTTTTCAAAAGAATCCCAATCTCATTGCTGTCTGCACCTACAATGCACGCAAAATCACGGAGCCACCCCCAGAATTATTGCAAAGTAAATTAGAAAATCAAATTGGTTTTATCAATTTACCGCCAGATGAAGCGCGTGACAATAAAGGTAGAAGTATTCGCCGCCAACTTCTATCTTATCACCCGAATCTTTCTAATTTCAAGGATAGTTGCAAAGCTCCGAATAGCTTAAGTTTTCTGTTGGCGGCGCGATTTTTGGAAAATCAAGGCATAAGATTGGAAAAAAACCAGAATGAAGAGTGGGTAATTGGCGGTGTTACATTCAAAAGATTAGCCTCTCGTACAGGAGGTTATCAACCGTTAAAAGAGCCAAAAGTCAGTCAAGTATTGCTCAACTACCGCGCTAACCCCAAACCAGCTTTTAAGGTGACGCTGCAAGAAGTATTGTCAGGGAAAATAGACCCGGATTTAGTCAAGGGTAAGATTGTCTTAATCGGTCATACTTCGGAAGTTTCTGAGACTGAATTCGATACTCCTTACGGTAAAATGCCGGCAGTTTGGATTCACGCTCATATGGTGAGTCAAATTCTCAGCGCTGTAATTGATAAAAGGCCGCTATTGTGGATTTTACCTCAATGGGATCGGTTTCAGTGGGGAGATGCGGTTTTTGTGTGGCTGGCTGCTGTGACTGGCGGGTTGTTGGCTTGGCGTTGGCGATCGCCCTTGCTATTGACGATCGCCAGCGGTGCTATGATTTTTGTGTTGTATCAAGTTTCTCTGATAATTCTGATTTTGGGGGGCTGGATGCCTTTGGTTCCTGCGGTTTTGGCTTTAGTTACGACCGGTGGTATGTTGTTTGTGTACGATCGCTCTTCACAATCGCAAACAAAGCTGTGACGTTTAAAACCGCGCCCGTACAGGCAAAATCCGCCTCTACGGACTGGGAGAGATGAGAGGTTTTATGTATAAAATGCAATTGCAGTTAGTGTTGGGTTTCATTTTGGCGATCGATGCTACATCAGCGATGTCAAATTCTGCTAATCTGGCTATTTTAGCAGACAATGGTTTGCTGGAAAATCATTCAAGTGCGATCGGGCAAAACGCCAAACCCAACAGCAAACCCAAGGTAAAAACACCTGTCAAGGAGCCCGACAAAAACACTAAACCAGGGGCCGGATCAAAAATATCGACAACTAACACACCACCCGATTCTAATACTAGACCTGGTGGCGGTCTCGACCCATCGAAATCATGCAAAAGCACAAATAAAATACTGGCCCTGCTAGTACCCCGCCAAAATCCCGTATTCACAACTTCTGCCCATCCTACCTTTTGGTTTTACATTCCCTATGCTGCCGAAGATATAAAAAAAGGAGAATTTGTCCTACTCACTCAAGACGAAAAAACCTTAATTTACAAAACTTCTTTCCAGCCACCTAAAACTCCTGGCATTGTGAATATTAGTTTACCTACATCTCCAAACTATGGTTTACAAACAGAGCAATCTTATCGTTGGTATTTAAGAATATACTGCAAAAACAATACAAACAATCTAGCCGATTTGACAGCGAACGGAGGACTGAAAAGGGTAGCCACAACTGCTGAAACAGACCGTCTGATTAATGCAGCCACACCTGATATTTGGTACGATTCATTGACTCGTTTGGGCAATTTGCTGTTAGCTTCTCCAAGCGATGAAAAATTGAGAAGTAACTGGAATAAATTGTTAGAGTCTATTGGGGAAAAAGAGTTAAGTCAAGAACCGCTAGCCGGCCCGGTTGTGATACCATAAATTACAATTGTAGGGTTTTTCGTCCTCCTATCGTTTCCGATGTAAGCGGAAACGATATGATACAAAAACCGCAGATTTCAGGCAGATAAACGCAGATAAACGCAGATACTTTTAAGATGTTTTTCTAATTTTGCAATTCAAGTCTATTGCCCCTTCACGGGATGTTGCCCGTAATAAGGCAAAGCATCCCACCACTCAGGGCGGCTTCCTTGTTTCCACTGCAAATAAGCCAATTCCAACACACCAGAAACCGACGCACCCAATTCGCTGCCAACTTCAATCAATCGATAGGAATTTTCCCAACTTTCCAACTTTTTCTGCCAAGATTCCGCCGTCATTACCGTATCTGTAAACAACTCAGTTACACCAGAATTACTGTTAGCTGCATAAACCGCCCCAAACAATTCCCCGCGCCCTGCAGGCATTTGCAGCGCGATATCCAAAACCTCCCCCTTATCAAGGGGTAATTCCTCACTCAAAAGCCCCCCCTTAGCAAGGGGGGGTTGGGGGGGTTCCAACCAAGCCACAGCCGCCAAAGTTGAAATCGCAAAAACCGGAATATCCAATTGTTGAGCCAAAGTCCGCGCCGTCACCATACCCATGCGAGTGCCGGTGAAACCTCCGGGCCCCTTCGCCACTGCAATAAAAGCCAAATCCGCCCAAGTTTGTGGCTGGATAAACTCGATTAAATGCTGGTGCAAATCCGTTGCTAAACTGCGGCCCAAATTCCAAGTTTGGCAGCGAGAGTCGCCGGAAAAATTGCTAATTGCTAAACCTAATTCGGGAGTTGCCGTGTGCAGGGCTAGGCCGTATTTTTTAACTGATATTCTGTCTTGGGGATTGCTATTCACGATTAATGATAATTTTCCTTTACAAAAAACAAGGGCAAAGCGACAACCAAACAACCCAAAATAACGCCAAATATTCCCGTATTTAATATTCTTGAATTACCCATACCACCAGTTATCAGAAATAGTAAGACTAAACTGGCAAATAAATTTTTATTGGCAAATTCTTTGTTTTGAGAAACTTGATGCTTGACCGTCATAAAACCAGATGCAACTATTAGTGCAAATATTGAATTAAAAATGACTATTTGAGAGCCAAAGATAAACCAAACCAAAGCAAACATTAGCGAATCGATCCAAAAATCCGTATTTTTTAACTTCGGTAGCCAAAATTCTTGGGTAGCAACAGGGGCGATTTTGTTGATTAATTGATTCTGGTGCAGTCGCACGCTTTTGTTTGTTAGTTTAATTTTGGGATCATCGATTTGCAATACTTCCTTCCACTCTGGGATGCGAGAATTGTGGACTCTTCCCAATAGCTTAATGGCTGTGATTTGATTTAACTGCAAATCGGTTAACCGGGTGGCAATTATTTGGGATAGGTGCGGGTAGTAAATGGGGTTGTCTTCGCTTCGGTTGATGACGACATTTAGTTTTTGTTTGGCTTGACTGACTTGGATTGTAACATTGTACGGGGCGATCGCATCTTGCAAAGCTTGCTGAATTTCGGCTTGCTGTTGGCGAGTGAAAAGCGACACACCGGGCGCAGGTGTCACCACCCGTTCTGCGGACGTTTTCGGCGCATCCAGCACAGGCTGTCCCTCTAAATACACCGGCTTGGGGTTTAAGTGCCGGATGACCGCTGATGCTGAATTGTAGCGCCGGTTGGTGGCACTTTGGAGCATGGTGTCGAGGATGCGGCCGAAATCGTCGCTAACAGCAGTCTTCAAATAATTTCGCCAAGCCCAAGAATCCTCGGCGCTGTCGAACAAGTCGAAGGGAGGAATGTGAGTCAGCAAGTGAATGCAAGTAACGCCCAAACTATAGATGTCGCTAGCAAAAACTGCTTTTCCCATCAATTGTTCTGGGGCTATATAAGCAGCGCTGCCGATAATTGTACCTGTTTGTGGCAAGCCGGTTGTTGTCACTTTCTTAGCTGCACCAAAGTCTACTAAAACGATATCTTTTTGGAAAGGAGAGGGTTGATAGGAACTTTCTAAGGCTGGTAAGGGAGTTGGAGATAGGCGGCGGCGAATGATATTTTCTGGTTTAATATCCCGGTGAATGACTTTGGATTTGTGGACGAAGTGGAGCACGGGTAATAAATCGTTGAGGAGTTTCCGAATTTGAGTTTCGGTGAATGCTTCTTTTTGTTCTAATTCTCTGGCTAGGTTTTTGCCGTCTATAAATTCTTGTACTAAATACTGTCTCCCGTCTTGTTCAAAATGGGCGATTAATTCTGGAATCTGGGGATGTTTTCCCAAAATTTCTAGCTGGGATGCTTCTTGCTGAAATAGTTGGGCGGCTTTTTCGGCTGCGGTGTTTTGCGGCAAAAATTGCTTGATTACGCACTGCGAAAAAATCAGGGGTTTTGTTTCATCAACTGCTAGGAAAGTTCTACCAAAGCCTCCTTGTCCGATCGCCTTTATGGTACGGTAGCGAGATGCTGATGCCGAGTTTTCGTTAGTTAACAACAATTTCGATCCGCAACTTTGGCACAATTCTGCATCCCCTGAATTTTGCGGATTCTGACAAGTTGGGTTTAAGCAATAGGACATTGGATTTTATATTTTATATTTTAGATTTTTAATTGTTTACTGTTGTTTGTTATTGGTTATTGGTTATTGGTTAGTTGTTATTGGTTAGTTGTTATTGGTTATTGGTTAGTTGTTATTGGTTAGTTGTTATTGGTTATTGGTTATTGGTTATTGGTTAGTTGTTATTGGTTAGTTGTTATTGGTTATTGGTTATTGGTTATTGGTTAGTTGTTACTGGTGAATTGTTAACAACTAACAACTAAGAGGGCCCGCACGCACCATCCACCCCCCCTACCAACTAACAACTAACAACTAACAACTGCCAACTAACAACTGCCAACTGCCAACTGCCAATTGCCAATTGCCAACTGCCAACTAACTTAAGTCGGTACGAGTTCGCCCGGCCGCAATGAGGCCCATTTGCCGGTCTCTTGCTTAAAACTTTCACAGCCGACTACATCCCATTCCATTTCTATTTCGTCTTGGCGGGGGCGGATGTTGACGTTGATGGTGGGTTCTACGGGGTCAAAATCTGGTGTTTCGGTGAGGTGAATCTGTTCGTGCTGTTCTTCTACGGCGTGGTAGGTGAAGCAGCGGTCTACATAGTGGCAGTTAATACAAATACACATTCTTGATATCCTCTGTGCATTTCAAAAAAATTGGTGAATTCTGAGCTTTCTGTTAATCTAGCTTAGCAAGAGTTTAATGGTTTGTAAGGAAAGTAGATTTTTGTTGCGATGCCGATTAATTTGCCAACTGCGCTATCTCCTGAGACTTGGCCGTTCGATTTGGAACTGCTGACACCGCCTGTTTATCTGGTGGGCGGTGCGGTGCGGGATGCGCTGCTGGGACGCCGATCGCACTATTTTGATTTGGATTTCGTTATGCTAACACGGGCGGTGAAGACTGCTCGAAACATTGCCGATCGCACCAAAGGCGGATTTGTCTTGTTGGATGCGGAACGACAGATTGCGCGGGTGGTGTTTGCGGGCGGTACGGCGGATTTTGCGGAGGCTTTGGGGGGGAGTCTGGAGGGGGATTTGTTGCGCCGGGATTTTCGGATAAATGCGATCGCCTGCAATCCTTTTACCGGAGAAATCATCGATCCTTTGGACGGTCAAACTGATTTGCGGTTGGGTTTGCTGCGGATGATTTCGCGATCGAATTTGGAAGACGATCCGCTGAGGTTATTAAGAGCTTACCGCCAAGCGGCGCAGTTGGGTTTTGCGATCGAGCCGGAAACTTTGGAGGCGATTCGAGAATTAGCGCCGCTGTTGAGTCGGGTGGCGGTGGAACGGGTGCGGACGGAATTAGGTTATTTGTTGAGCAATCATAACGGTATTCCTTGGATTTGTCGCGGTTGCGAAGATGGTTTGTTTTCGATTTGGTTTGCAAGTGCGATCGACCGTTTCGATATCTTGACAAAAATCGACTCCTGTGCTGCTGATTTGGCAGCAATTTATCCAGACTTGGGGAGAGAATTTGGGCGATCGATTCGAGATACAATTAAAACGCCGTTGTTGGCAGTTGGGAAGTTAGCTATTTTAGCAAATTCCGACCCGACAATCGCTGAAACAGAGTTGCTGCGGTTGAAGTACAGCAATGCAGAGATTAAAAGTGCGATCGGGCTTTTGAAATACTTGCCCAAACTGCAAGCAAAACCGATTGCAGAAATGTCCCTGCGAAAACAATATTTTTTGTTTCGGGATGTAGGAATAGTATTTCCAGTTTTAGCAGTTTTAGCCCTAGCCGCGGGAGTCGCAGTTGATGATATTTCCCTGCTAATTAATCGCTACCTCAATGCCGATGACATTATCGCTCATCCCACCCAATTAGTTAGCGGCAATGAATTAATGGAATCTTTGAAAATTCCCAGAAGTCCGCTCATCGGTCAATTATTAATGGAGATTCAATTAGCGCGGGTAGAAGGGATAATTGCGACTCGCGAAGAGGCGCTGAAACTGGCCGCCGACTTGATTGAAGTTGATTAATATTTGGGAAATATCGCAACAACAATCTTGCTAGAAGCCAGTTTACCAACCATCTGTAATTCACATCCCAAATATCTAGAAACTAGCCCCAGCGACAATCAGTAAATGCGCCTACATTAATCTGCGTTGCATCTGTGTTGCACCTGCTTGACATCTGCAGTTGAATTATCAATCAAAAAACAATGCAATAAGTTTATTTAAGGCTGGCTGTTAATTCCGCCGGCAATTGAAACTTACCATCTGCACCCGCTTCCAACTCAAAAAATTGCAACACAGCATCAACATTCAGCGGCCCGTAAATGTGGGGGTAATCTTCACCAGCGGCAAATTCATACTTAACTTCAGATTCCACTTTCTCCGAATCAATCCACAGCAGCAACAATCCTGTTTGTCCACCAAAAAATTTATTAGCAGATTTCACAACTTGCGGCAAAGTCGAACAGTGGATAAATCCTTCAGTATCTAGCGTATCCCCGCGATAGAATTGCACTTGTTTGGCTTGTTCCCACTCTTGGCTGCGGGTGATGTGAAAGATAACGCTCATAATTAGATTGGTTTTAAGTGCGACTGGTACAAAACTTACAAATGCGGGGTCAAAAACTCGGTTTCTGTACCAAAATATTTCGCTATTAGCGACAATTTTTCAAAGAAACCGGATTTTTTGCCTTCGTTGCGCCGCAGTACAATTCGACAAGGAAAACTTCCGCCGCAACTTACTGTCAGCGTCTTAATTTTAGCACCGATCGCCCGCGCTGCACCCGGAGCCGCGCCAGTCATTTTTTCTGTTTGCTGACGGTAATCCTCACTAGAAACTTAGCACGCCACCAGTACATCCGATCGCCCGAGAACCCTCATATCTTCCTCATCGAGTTCCACTGGCGTACCGCTGCGAATTAGTTCCACAAAATCCTCATTCGGCACCATAATGCACAAAGTGTACAAACGTTCATTGCCCGTATTTTTAATTACATGAGTACCGGTTGGAGGCACTAACAAACTATCACCCGGTTTAATACTAACTGTTTTGCCGTCGCAGGTTGCTTCCCCTGTTCCTTTGAGTACAAAAAACATTTCTACTGCAAATTGATGGCGGTTAGGAGGAGTTTTGCCACCCGCATCGAAGATTTCGATGCAAACAGTTAAGGAAACATTAGCTATTACCGGATCGAAGACGATAGCTAATCTATTAGTATCGCCCGGACTGATGCGAAATGCTTGGTAATCTTTCGGAGATTTCATCACCGGAATCATGCACTGGTTTGTCATTTTTTTTATTGTTAGTTATGGATGAAGTCAGTAGTTATTGGTTGTTAGTTATTGGTTATTAGTTATTGGTTATTGGTTATTGGTTGTTGGTTATTGGTTATTGGTTATTGGTTGTTGGTTGTTGGTTATTGGTTGTTGGTTATTGGTTATTGGTTATTGGTTGTTGGTTGTTGGTTATTGGTTGTTGGTTGTTGGTTGTTGTTATTAGTTATTGGTTATTTGTTATTGGTGGCCACTCACAAATAATATCAGACAAATAACAATGCTATAGAGGCCCAATGCTTTTTGCTCCGATTCTCAATGCCCAATGCCCAATGCCCTGTTTGGCCAATGCCCAATGCCCTGTTTGGCCAATCCCTCCGCTTCGCTCCGCCCAATCCCTCCGCTTCGCTCCGCCCAATGCCCAATGCCCAATGCCCAATGACTACTAACTAATGACTAATGACTAATGACTAATGACTACTGACTACTGACTACTGACTACTGACTACTGACTGTTATTTAATTGCTTCTAACATAGCCTGAGAATCCGACAAAAAACCAAAACATTGTTTAACATTATAAAGAGTAGCTTGCCAGCAATACTCTGGAGATGTGGTAGCTGTACAATCTTTGACTAAAATACAGTCGTAACCGAGGAAATTAGCATCTTGCAGTGTAGCCATGACGCACTGATCGGCGTTTACTCCTCCGAAGAAAAGTGTAGTTTTGCCGAGGTTTCGCAATATACTATCTAAAGGAGTATCCCAAAAGGCGCTCATCCGATATTTGTCAATGCAAATATCCTCTGGTTTTTGTTCTAATTCATCGACAACCTGCGCCGCCCAACTCCCCGCCATCAACACAGATGCGCCGTTTTTTGGCAGGGGATCTCCCAAGCCTACGCCGTCGCCGGTGGGATTGTAAACGTGGCGGGAAGCTGCACTAATATTCAGTAAATCGGGGCGGTTTCCCCAGTTAATCCAAATAATTGGCATTGCGTGCGATCGCAATTTGGGCAGCAATTTTTTTAAAGGATTAATTGGAGTTTGGGCGGGGGTTATATCCACGCCAATATGTGCTAGCCAACCGTCGGGGTGACAAAAATCATTTTGCATATCTATCACCAACATTGCTGCTTTTGCTAAATCCAAACGCAGGGTTTTCGTTTCTGTTTCTAGGGTAACAGGTTGAGGCGCGATCGGCGATCGGGTGATGTCGGCAATTTTTTCATCAACTTTCCAAGCATTCGGCGGCACGCCCAAGGTACGGAGAGAATCAGGATTCATATTTTACGTTTAAGTCGATTGACTTACTTAAGGTTAGCAGGCACTGACTAGAAGATTAAATGACATTAAACATTACAATAGTAATAGATGTGAATTCACCAGAAGGGGTCAATCTGTGAGCTTTACAATTCAAAATGTTTTAATTCCCGTTGAGGGTGGTTATGAAACCGCAGACGTGCAGGTGGCGGATAATTGCATAAGTGCGATCGCCCAAAATTTAGAGGCTGTGGGAACAGTAATCGACGGCACTAATAAGCTGCTGCTACCCGGTTTTGTCAACGCCCACACGCACTCTTCCGAAATGTGGCAGCGCGGCATCATTCCCCCTTTGCCGCTGGAATTGTGGATTGCCGAACTGTACGATTTTACACCTTTAGATCCCGAACAAGTTTACTTGAGCGCCCTCGGTACGGCAGTAGAAACATTGCTATCTGGCGGCACCAGCGTAGTCGATCATTTAGTTTTAATTCCGGGGCAAGAATTAGAGACAATCGCCGCCGCAGTTCGTGCTTATCAAGAAATTGGCATCCGCGCGTTTATCGGGCCATTAATTCAAGATGAATCCCTGACAGCGGGAATGCCTGCGGGTGATAGCACTATCGAACACAGGGCTTACATTCGCTCGACAAAGGCAACTTTGGAATTAATGGAATCAGCCATTAAACAGTTTCATAAGCCCGAAATAGGTGTTAATATGTTGTTGGCACCGACGGGAATTCAACTGTGTTCGGATGCTTTGTTTGAAGGCTGCGTCGATTTGGGCGATCGCTACAATCTTTGCCTGCACGCCCACCTACTAGAAACCTCAGCCCAAAAACAACTAGCTCAGGAAAAATACGGTTGCAGCGCCGTCGAACACCTGCAAAAAATCGGTTTTTTAACTCCTCGTACTTCCTTAGCCCACTGCGTCTGGCTGGAAGATTCCGACATCGCAATTCTAGCAGAAACTGAATCGACTGTTGTACACAATCCCCTCAGCAACCTGCGGTTGGGAAGTGGTATCGCACCGATTTTGAAATACCGCCAAGCGGGAGTCAATGTATCTTTCGGCTGCGATGGCGCTGCTAGCAACGATTCTCAAGATTTGCTAGAAGCAATTAAAATGGGTTCGATTCTACACAATATCACGGATTTGGATTACCGCCACTGGATTACACCGCGCCAGTCTGTAGCAATGGCATCGCAGGGCGGAGCGAAAGGCTTGAATGTCGCCGAAGAAATCGGTTCGCTGACAGTTGGGAAAAAAGCCGATTTTGTGCTGTACGATTTAACCAGTTTATCATTGTTGCCGCGCACCGACCCGATTGGTTTGCTAATTTTGGGTCGTCCGACAAATGCGGTAAACAGTGTTTGGGTAAACGGCAAACAAATTGTTGCTGAAGGTAAGGTGACAACGATTGATGTTGATGATTTGAGGCGGGAATTATTCGATCGCAGCGAGTGGAGTAGCCAGCGTCAATCGCCAATGGTGGGCGAGATTGAAGCGCACTACCGCCAAGTGATGAAATTGCCTGGTTATTCTTAGGGGGAATTGCAGCAAAATTCGGCGGTTGAAACCTATCCTGTACAAACAAAACCCGACGGGAATTGAATAAATTAAGGTGCTCGCGTGCTCACCCTACAGTATGATGTTAGATTGTGGTGTTTGCGAAAAATTGATGATTAAACTGTACAAATGGCAGCGGATACTGGCTTTAATAGTTGTTTTTGCGATCGCCCTTACCTCCTCCGCCATTTTCTCCCCCCGAATGGAGGCTCAAACCCCGCCCAAAACCCCAACAACCGAATTGCGCGGCATTTGGCTGACTAATATTGACAGCGACGTTATTTTCTCGCGCAATAACATCATTGACGCTGTAAACAGACTGGAAAAACTCAACTTTAATACCATTTATCCTACAGTTTGGCAAGGAGGCTACACGCTTTATCCCAGCGCTGTCGCCAAACGAGTATTCGGAGAGGCGATCGATCCATCACCAGGATTAAAAGACCGAGACATTCTCAAAGAGATTATAGCACAATCCCACAAAAAAGGTATTGCAGTAATCCCGTGGTTTGAGTTTGGTTTCATGGCTCCCGCCGAATCGGAATTAGCCCGACTTCACCCCGACTGGCTGGCGCGCAGGCGCGACGGTTCAACTATTTGGAAAGAAGGCACCCACGATCGAGTTTGGCTGAATCCTTTTCATGCCGAAGTCCAGAAATTTATCTTAGATTTAATCCTAGAAATTGTCGATAATTACGATCTAGATGGCATTCAATTTGACGATCATTTCGGTTTGCCAGTAGAATTTGGCTACGAGCCGCAAACAGTGTTAATGTATCAGGAACAAATCAAAAGCCCTCCCTCCAACGATGCCCGCGAAACCTTCTGGGTGCGCTGGCGCGCCGACAAAATCAACGACTTCATGGGGCGAATTTCCCGCGCTATCAAATCCCGTAAACAAAAATGTATTATCAGTTTATCTCCGAACCCTCTGCACTTTGCTTTACCAGCCCACTTGCAGGACTGGTTTAGCTGGGAAAGACGCGGTTACATCGAAGAACTTATAGTCCAGGTTTATCGCAGCGATCTCAAGCGTTTTAACGTAGAATTGGAACGGGAAGAAGTTAAATTAGCCAAAGGACACATTCCAACTGCGATCGGCATTTTAACAGGCTTGAAAAATAATTCAATTCCGCTGCAACAAATTCAAGAACAAGTGCAAGAAGTCCGAAAAAGAAACTTTGGAGGTGTTTCATTCTTTTTCTACGAAAGCTTGTCCAGTTGGGCCAAGGAACCCCCCGAACAGCGCAATGGAACCCTGCAAAAATTATTTCCGACAAAGATGCAGCGCCCGCAAGTTTAAAGTTTGCTAAAATAGTTCGTAGTAAGGACTTCAGTTCTTTTAAAGTTGGTTAGTAGTAAGGACTTCAGTCCTTCTCAAGTTGGGTGAGTAGTAAGGACTTCCGTCCTTATTCTTACGATTATTAAGGACTAAAGTCCTCATTACGAACCGGGGAAAGAGTTATAATGTTGAATAAAAAGTTAATTTTTCGCATTTGTATTCTTAATTTCTGCCTAGTTTCTGTACTTGCGGCAATCGGCTACTTGATGCCCAGAAAGTGGGGAGAATCATCGCAAACAACTTGCACAGTTACTGTACAAGTTGCTAAGCAAGGTATCCACACTGAAATAATCGTCCCCGTTAAAAATCAATACTTTAACTGGTCTCAATATTTACCGTTAACAAAAATAGGGCGGGATGCCGATCATGAGTACAAATATTTATCTTTTGGTTGGGGAGATAGAGCTTTTATGCTGGAAACTCCCACGTCAGGAACCATTAACCCAGTTATAGCTTTCAACGCGCTATTTTTCCCAACTCCGTCTACGATGCACGTTGAAGGTTATCGGGCTTTTCCCCAAAATCAAGAAACTAAATGTGTTAAACTTAGTGGAGAAAATTATCTAAGGATGGTAAATTATATTGAAAAATCATTCCTATTAGACGCAGAAGCTCACCCGAAAAAAATTAGCTACGGCTACGATAATAGTGACAGTTTTTATGAAGCAAAAAGCAGTTACTCGATTTTGAAAACTTGCAATGACTGGACTGCTGAAGCTTTGCGAAAAGCGGATGTTGATACTCCTTTGTGGTCAACTCTATCGTCAGCGGTTATGTTTCACTTAAACAGCGGTTGCGAATGTAGAAGTCAGTAGTCATTAGTCAGTAGTCATTAGTCATTAGTCAGTAGTCATTAGTCATTAGTCATCAGTCGGTAGGGGCGGTGGATGGTGCGTGCCCGCCCTCTTAACAGTCAACAGTTAACAGTTAACAGTTAACAGTCAACAGTTAACAGTCAACAATTACCAATTCCCAAATCATGAATATAATTCCAGCGATCGATCTATTGGACGGAAAATGCGTGAGATTATATCAGGGAGACTACGCTAAGTCTCAAACTTTTAACGACAATCCGGTAGAAGTCGCCAGACAGTGGGTAAATCAAGGCGCGACAATGCTGCATTTGGTAGACCTCGACGGGGCAAAAGCGGGTCATCCCGTCAATCAAGCAGCCATTGAGGCCATTGTCCGCGCCGTAGACGTTCCCTGTCAACTAGGTGGCGGAATGCGCGATCGCGCTTCTGTTGCTGCTATCCTCAATTTAGGAGTCAAGCGCGCCATTCTCGGAACTATTGCTGTCGAACAACCGGAATTAGTCGGTGAATTGTGCGCCGAATTTCCTGGTCAAATTCTGGTGGGAATCGATGCCAGAAACGGTAAAGTTGCTACTAGAGGTTGGTTAGAAACTTCCGAAGTTTTAGCAACAGAATTGGCGCAAAAAATGGCCGAATTGGGGGCAGCAGAAATTATTTACACCGATATTCACCGCGATGGTACTATGGAAGGGCCGAACTTGGAATCTTTGCGCGAAATTGCTAACGCTATTTCGATTCCAGTGATTGCTTCGGGCGGCGTTAGTTCGATCGCAGATTTACTCAGTTTGTTGGCTTTGGAACCAATTGGTGTCAAAAGTGCGATCGTCGGTAGAGCAATTTATACCGGCGATATCTTGCTAAAAGAAGCAATTCAAGCTGTCGGACAAGGCCGGTGGCAAGATGTACCCCCTGATTTGGGTTCTTCCAGTTTTGCTTGAACATCTGAATTAGCACAACCAGCCTTTAAAAAACCGGAGTCCTTGAGTTTGTTTGCATCCAAAATTATCTGATTAGAATGTCTTTCTTATCTTCATTGTACCATGTTTTTAAACCCAACAATGACAGCTTTAAGTTCTGGGATAGCATCTTTAACTACTCCCATACCTTTGCTAGCAACACTCGATCCCGAAAATTCGCCTATCGTCTTGAGCGGAGTTCTGCTCAGTTTGGTAGTGATTTATCTGGCCAGCAAATTAGGCGCAGAAGCGGCTCTGAAGTTGAATCTTCCACCAGTTTTGGGCGAACTTGTAGCAGGGGTGATTGTTGGCGTATCCGCTTTGAACCTGATCGTTTTTCCCGAAGGTGGACTGTCAGCTTCCAACTCAGGAATTATGACTGTTTTGCAGTCAATAAATCCTATGTCCCCTGCCGCCGTCACCAGCGTGTTTGAATCGCAGAGCGAAATCGTTTCTGTGCTGGCTGAATTGGGGGTGATTATTCTACTGTTTGAAATTGGTTTGGAGTCGGATATCAGACAACTCAAAGAAGTGGGAATTCAAGCCACCTTTGTCGCTGTTGTCGGCGTAGCAGTTCCCTTTGTTGCCGGTACTGCGGGCTTGATGATAATTTTTCACACGGCGGCGATTCCGGCAATTTTTGCTGGGGCTGCTTTGACGGCAACCAGCATCGGAATTACCTCGAAAGTTTTGTCGGAATTAGGAAGGCTGAAATCCAAAGAAGGTCAAATCATTGTCGGGGCGGCAGTAATTGACGACGTGCTGGGAATTATTGTCTTGGCGGTAGTTGCCAGTTTAGCGAAAACAGGTGAAATTGATGTTGTTAATGTCATCTATTTAATCATTGGTGCAACTGCATTTTTGCTAGGTTCAATTCTGTTGGGCGGCATCTTTAATAAAACCTTTGCCGCAGTAGTCGATCAACTCAAAACTCGCGGTAATATCGTCATTCCGGCATTTATATTTGCTTTTTTCATGGCTTTTATCGGCAACGCAATTCATCTCGAAGCGATTTTGGGTGCTTTTGCGGCTGGTTTAGTGTTAGATGAAAGCGATGCCCGCAATGAGTTGAATGAGTTGATTAAACCCGTCGCTGATTTGTTTGTACCGATCTTTTTTGTGACGGTGGGAGCGCGCGCCGATTTGGGCGTTTTGAACCCAACAGTACCGGAGAATCGGGCGGGACTTTTGATTGCCGTGTTTTTGATTGTAGTGGCGATTTTTGGCAAGTTGGTGACTGGTTGGGCGGTGTTCGGTCAGCCTGGAATCAATCGATTGGCGATCGGAGTTGGGATGATTCCTCGGGGCGAAGTTGGGTTGGTTTTTGCCGGTATCGGTTCGGCTAGCGGGGCTTTGGATAAGCCGCTGGAGGTTTCGATTATTATCATGGTAATTCTGACGACTTTTTTGGCTCCGCCTTTTCTACGGATTGCCTTTGGCGATACGGTAGAGCCTCCTGCTAGCGGGGAACCTTCCAGCGAGCAAACTGCGATTGGCGGGTGATATTAAGTCTGTTTTGATGTGGTTGGGGGCGATCGGCTGGTTTTGAATCAGAAAGGGCGATCGTCTCCATTGCTACTCATTCGCCTCCAGGTTCTCAAAGAAATGGGTCTAATTGCGATCGCATTTATTTACCAACGAGTGCTACAGAACCGTTTTGCAAAACAGGAATTTCAATTCGGAATTCTGCTCCTTCACAGGGTTGAGAGAAGCACTGGATCGAGCCACCGTGCTTATCAACTACAATTTGATAGCTGATTGATAGCCCTAATCCAGTTCCTTTACCAGTTGGTTTTGTGCTGAAGAACGGATTGAACACCTGTTTTATAACAGTTTCTGTTATCCCAGGGCCATTGTCTTGAATTTGAATCACCACGTTTTGAGAATGACCGGGCCCAGTTTCCTTTGTGACTAGCTTAGTCCGAATAGTGATGCGACTGGGCTTTTTTTGGATGTCTTTTGGAGAACGCTGATTGTCGTAGTTTTCTAAAGCATCGATCGCATTTGCCAGAATATTCATAAACACTTGGTTCAACTGTCCGGCATAGCACTCTACTCGCGGTAAGTGGTCGTACTCTTTGACAATTTCAATAGCAGGATGAGCCGGATTTGCCTTCAGTCGATTTTGCAAAATCATCAATGTGCTGTCAATTCCCTCGTGGATATCAACTGGCTTCTTTTCTGCCTCATCCAGCCGCGAAAAGTTTCGCAGCGACAGGACAATTTGACGAATGCGATCGGCTCCTACCTTCATTGAAGTCAGGATTTTGGGCAAATCTTCACTAATGAAGTCCAGCTCGAACTCTTCAACTTTTTCCTGAATATGGGTGTTAATTGGATAGGTTTGCTGGTAAACCTGAATTAACTTTAGTAAATTTTGCGTGTAGTCCGCAGTATGGCTCAGGTTGCCATAGATAAAGTTGACAGGATTATTAATTTCGTGAGCAACACCGGCAACCAATTGCCCCAAACCAGACATTTTCTCTGCCTGAATAAGCTGTGCCTGAGTTTGCTGTAAGGTTTTGAGTGCAACCTCAGCTTCCTCTTTTGCTTGCCTTAAAGCAGCTTCGGCTTGCTTGCGCTCAGTAATATCCAGTGCCAAGGATGCAACTCCAACAATATTTCCAGCATCCCCTACTAAAGGCGTATTGAACCATTCGCAAATAATGATTTTGCCGTTTTTTGTAATATTTTCGTTGACGCTGTACATTCCTTCGCTCTGCATCAACAACTCGTTCATAATTTGATCGACCATTTTTCGGGCAGATGCAGGCACAATTAATTCTGCGGGATGGTGTCCGATCGCCTCTGTAGCCGTGTAACCAAAAATCTTCTCTGCCGCTGGATTCCAGGTAGTGACTTTAAAGTTTAAATCCCATTCCACAACTGCCAGTGAAGTTTTGCGGAATATAAAAGATAGCCGCTGTTCCGACGCTTTCAGTTCTTCTTCTGCCTGTTTCCGTTCAGTAATGTCAATCCCTGTTTTGATGATGTACTCAATTTCACCCTGATTATCCACTAAAGCAGTATCTGACCAGGCAATCAGTCTAAGTTGTCGATCTTTACTCATCCAACTGCCTTCATACTGCTGGGGAAAATTACCAGCTTTTAAAGAATAAAAAGCAGTTTTGGCAAGTCCTGCTAAGTCTGAGTTCGGAAACAAGTCCCAAATGTAACGTCCTTTCACTTCACTAAACGAGTAATGAGTCATTTGTTCGCAAGCTCGGTTAAAGCGAACGATTTGTCCCTGCGGGTCGAGCACAACTACCAGGGCACCTGCAATTTCAAGAATAGCTGAAAAGAAATTGCGTTCTACTTCAACTGCTGTAATCAGTTCCTCTAACTGAGTTGCCATATTGTTAAAGGCGATCGCCAATGTCCCCAGTTCGTTTTGGCTGTGGATGTTGACCCGCGTCTCTAATTCCCCCGCACTGAGTTCAGTAGCTGCCGTAGTTAAGCGCTGTAGCGGCACCACAATTTGCCGAATAAATAGATACCCAATGCCAACAGCCACGAGCGTCACCACCGCCAATGAGCCTCCCATAACTGAGAGCATCTGGTAAACAGGAGCATAGGCCTCAGCCGTTGGCAATTCTACAACCACATTCCAATTCACGCTCCGAACTAAGGCACTGGCTCCCAATACTTCTACCTGCTTTAGACCCTGATAAACGTTAAGGCGCTTAGTATCTTCGGATGCTTTCAAGAATTGAAAAAAGGGACGCTTAGAAATATCTTCAAGTTGAAACGTTTCTGGCTTACGAGCCTTTTGAGCAATGAGAAAATTACGCTCATCAACTACATAGACATAACCCGTCTTGCCCACCTCCGTTTGGGAAACAATAAACCAGAGAAAGTTGAGATTTACCTGTGCTAATAGCACCCCATCCACCTCATCTCGCTCATTCCGAATCGGCACCGCCAGAATGGTGGTTGGTTCGTGGGTTTGAGGATTAATTTCTACAGGACTGACATAATCTTCCTGTTGTTTAAAGGCACGAATAAACAGTGGCGAATTGGCTGGATTTTCTAACTTGAGCGGTTCGTAGGGTGAAACTGACGCGACAACTTGTCCCTTTCGGTTCAAAATGGCAACGGCTTCATAAGCATCATTATGACGAGTTAACCCTTCCAACAGGCTCTGCTGCACTTGAGGTTGAAAGTTGGTGAGTCCTTTGACCCTAGCTAAATAGCTCAGTTTTCGTTTCAAGTCATCTAGATAATTATCAATCTGCCCTGCTGCTGTCTGACTGCACTCTTGTTGGAGCGATCGCGATTGCTGGATCTGCGCCTGAAAGCTGAGGTAGATCAGCAAGCCACCAGTGGGCAGTAAGCTCAGGAGAACCAAAAATATCAAACCATAGCGGAGCTGATTGGCGATAGAAAAAAAGCGTTGCCAGGGATGAGAACGGGAGCTTCTGGCAATCGGCAGAGCGCGATCGTTGCGTTGATTTTGCATCGGACTTAGGATCAATATTAGTAAATCAATTAATCGGCGCACTAAGGAGAAACATCTATTTTGCCAGTCGTCACAGCTTCTCGAATAATCTTAAAAGTATCCTCTTCCTGAGACGTGAGAGTGCCACGGAAAGGGGCAAAGTCGTAGATTTTTTCCTTGAGGCCAAACTTGTAAAGTTTACCTTCCCAGCGACCTTGCTGGGTTAACACTGCCACATTTAGCACCAGATGGGGAATGTCCTGCAGAACGCTAGTTAGGACTTTGCCGGGAGCCACTTCGTACTGATCCTTTGTCCAACCGATCGCAAAGACTCCTGGCTTTTGCGTAACGGCTTTTAGGGCGGCTAACCCTGCCTCATCCGCGTTGATTGCCAAAATATCTACTCCAGAAGCTACCATATCTGTTGCGACTTTGATGGCTTTGTCCGTATCAACCCAAGAGTTGAGAAAAGCAGTCGAGGCTTGAACAGAGGAATTCGTTGCTTTCACTCCCCGCCGAAACAAGGCTTCTTCTTCTTTGTAAACTGGATAAGGTGCACCCACAATATAGCCAACTTTATTGCTTTTGGTCTTCATGGCAGCCAAAGCACCTGTGAGGTATCCCACCTCACCCGATCGAAAGGCAACAGCCCCCAAATTTTTGTTATTCCCTGGATACGTTGTAACCAGGGCAAATTTCGTTCGCGGAAATTCTTTAGCGACCTTTTCGGCAGTTGTGGCATAGCCACCACTGGCTGCAATTACCAGGTCATAGCCTGACTGGGCATATTTGCGAATGACCGCTTCACTATGTTCGCCGTCAATAGTGCCAGTAAAGTCTACCTGAGCATTAAATTTATCTTTGATTAGATTCAATCCTTCAAAGCAGGCTTGATCCCAACTGTTGTTATCTTTAGGTCCTGTCGTCACCAACGCCACTCTAAAGCTGCTAGAGGTACTTGCTTCAGGGGAAGAGTCTATTTTCGGAGTCGATCGACTGCACGCGATCGCAAAAACCAGAGCTAGAGCCACCAGAGTCATTTGTTTCAAGAGAGATTGAATTCGCATAATAGCTTTTCGCAGCAATATTACTTTTTTTTACGCCGATAAATTTGTTGAAGGATATCTCAACAATCTTCACAACTCTTACTCTCGCTCGCATTTAATGACTCTGACAGATTCAGCGTAACACTCATTTAAGCTCAAAAACAAGTAAGGACACGGCAGTGCCGTGTCCTTACAACTTATAGGATAGAAAACTTAATAAATTAAGCACCTCCTACAGTCTTCTCTCCTATAAGTTGCGATATCAAAGGAGGCAGAGCCTCGCCTATCTGCATTACCAGGCAGAGCGAAAGTAACGAGCAAAGCTTAAAAACAAGTAAGGACACGGCACTGCCGTGTCCTTACAACTCTAACTACAAATTCACTCTATTTGCTATTACTTAACAAACAGCATTTCTTGATAAGTAGGCAGCGGCCACAAATCATCAGCCACTTCACCTTCCAAAGCATCAGCATACTGCCGAACCTCATCCATCAAAGGGCGAATTGTTTGCGAAGCGTACTGCATATGCTCGTCTGTTGTAGCAAAATCGTGCTTGCTCAAAGCATCACTCAACTTGCTCGCGGTATCCATCATTGACTTAACCAGAGCAGCTACTTTTTCAGCAGTTGCCTTTTCCAATTCAATGCCAATTTCTTTCAACTTATAAATCGTGTTAGAAAGATCGGACAAATAGCTCACCGCTGCCGGATAAATCAGAGTTTTTGTCATGCTCAGTACCAGTTTTGCTTCGACTTCTATTGCCAGCAAATACTGCTCTGCATACACATCATAACGGCTTTCTAGTTCAACCGGAGTTAGAACACCTGTCTTTTCAAACAAGTCCTCAACGTATCCTTCCTTCAACGCCGACAAAGCATCTGCCGTAGTCCGCAAGTTGGCTAAACCCCGTTCTTCAACAGCCATTTTGTGCCATTTTTCTGAATAGCCGTTACCGCCAAATATCACTGCGCCGTGCTCGTCCATCACTTCTTTCAGAAGTGTTTGGATGGCAGCATTCAGTTCAGTTCCGTTAGCCAAATCGCTTTCTAATTTGTTAGCAACCCAGTCCAAAGAATCTGCAAGAATAGTATTCATCGCCACCAGCGGGCCGGAAACAGATTGGCTGGAACCTACTGCACGGAATTCAAAGCGGTTTCCCGTAAAGGCAAAGGGCGAAGTCCGGTTTCTGTCGCCGGCATCTTTGATGAATGTAGGCAGTGTTTCTACGCCTAAATTCATGATTCCGCCATTTTTAGAACCTTTAACTCCGCCCTTGCTAATTTGCTCGAAGATATCTTCTAATTGCGAACCCAAATAGACGGAGATAATTGCTGGTGGAGCTTCGTTGGCACCCAAACGGTGGTCGTTGCTGGCAGTTGCAACTACGGCGCGCAACAAGGGGCCGTATTTGTGAACGCCGCGAATCACAGCGCCGCAGAATACTAGAAATTGTATGTTAGAGTGCGGTGTATCGCCGGGGTCTAATAAGTTGCCTTGGGTGGCGTTACCAACTGACCAGTTGACGTGTTTGCCGGAACCGTTGATTCCCGCGAAGGGCTTCTCGTGCAGCAAGCACATAAAACCATGTTTCTTCGCTGTGTTGCGGAGAATTGTCATGGTTAATTGTTGGTGGTCGCTGGCGACGTTTGCTGCTTCAAAAACTGGTGCAATTTCAAACTGACCGGGTGCTACTTCGTTGTGGCGGGTTTTGGCCGGAATTCCCAGGCGGTACATTCTTTCTTCTACTTCTTGCATGAAGACTTGAACGCGCTCTGGGATGGCTCCAAAATAGTGGTCGTCAAATTGCTGACCTTTGGCGGGAGCTTTGCCAAAGAGGGTGCGACCTGCGAGCAGTAGGTCGAGGCGGCTGTGGCCGAAGTTGGAATCTATAAGAAAGTATTCTTGTTCGCAACCGCAACTGGAATTTACGGGTGCAACTTCGGTGTTTCCTAACAGTTTTAAGACTCTGGTTGCTGCTTTGTTCATGGCGCTAATGGAGCGCAAAAGCGGGGTTTTCTTGTCTAGGGCTTCACCTGTCCAAGAGATGAAAACAGTGGGAATGCACAAAGTCATGCCGTTGTCTGTTTCCATGACATAGGCGGGGCTGGTGACATCCCAGGCTGTGTATCCGCGAGCGGCTTCGGTGGAGCGAATGCCACCGTTAGGAAAGGAGGAACCGTCGGGTTCGCCTTGTACTAAAAGTTTACCTGCAAATTCTGAGATGACGGAGCCGTCGCTTTGGAGTGAGATGAAACCGTCGTGTTTTTCGGCGGTGCTGTTGGTTAGCGGGAAGAATACGTGGGCGTAGTACAGGGCTCCTTTGGAAATAGCCCAATCTTTCATTGCTACTGCAATTACATCAGCTACGGAAGGATCGAGGGTTTGCCCGGTTTGAATGGTATTTTTTACTGATTTGAAAATATTTTTGGGCAGTCTTGCTTGCATTTGGCTCAGACTAAAAACGTCTGTTGCCCACATATCTTCTAACCGCTTGAGAGGCTTGGGTGGGGTCAGTTTGCGGTTGACGATTTGAGAAATTGCTTGAACGCGCGATTGGTTTCCACTCATGGTTATTTTTATTGGGATTAGGGGAGCAGTAGTTGTGAAAAATAGGGGTTAGGGCAAGTCTAACCGTTGATGAATCTGTTAGATTTACTAACATTTTTAGTCAAGGCTAACTTTTTGGAGAATGCCTTTTTTGGCAGGATATGAAGAATTGGATGAGCGAGGCGCAATAACTTCGCTTTCTGTGTTGCTGAGAATCCAGTGTTCGATAGATGCGGTGGGATTTCAGTTCTTAGCAATAAAATAGATGACAAGAGGCTGTACTAACTTTAGTTAACATCATAGATGTGGCCGCTGCACAGATTTAGTAGCTCATTTTAACCCTGGTAAGCTCAAAAATTTTGTGCTAGTCAATTCCGATTAATTCTGGTCAAAACTACTTATGGTTTTTAACGGTTCAACGATCGATAAATCGCAGCCCAGCAAACAACGCACTCGTTTATTGTTTTGCGGAATTATGGAGACTACACAACCTACACTTGGAGAGTGTAAGCAATCATTAACTTAATTAATGTAGCACAGGCTACAGAATGTTACTTTTTTTTGCGGAATGGTCGATCGCCCGATCGCGCGTAACCGCAAAAGTTGAGTTTGACAGGAGGCCCGCGACTGAAACGGCGGGCGATCGCAGCAGTTGTAGGGTGCGCCAGTAGTGGGTTATTCAGATTATTGAGAGTTAAAATTTGAGAACCGCTATAGCCGATCTGATGTCGGTTGAATGGCGCGCGATCGAACTTTGTCGCGTGCGGGCGGGTTTATAGATATTGTGGGTTGGAGTCATCAATTTTTGGTTAACCAGCCCCTACAAGTATTGTGGCTAATTTACAGCAGGTATCAGCGATCGAATAAACCTTACTTACTTTTTGCTTTTGCGGCCCTAGATTCCACCGTAAATCCGGGAATATCTGACAATTCTGCGGCGCTCAAACTGTACTGTTCGCAAACCAAACTTAAACGACTTCCGGTACTGTTAACGGCGTTGACAGAGTGAGTCAAATCTCCTTGAAAATAGATGAGTGAGTTGGCTTGTGGCTTAATCTGTCCGACTTGCTGTTTGTTGCGCCGCAGTATCAACTCTCCTCCTTGCAAGTTTGGCGGTACTTGTACGTACAAAACGCTGACGGCGGCGGGAGGTTCGACGGTTTTGCAGTACGATCGCAAAGAGCGATCAATATGCGGATCGACGCGGGAACCTTCACCCAGCAGCAGGGGATTGAGATAAAAAGCGTTGCATTCAGGGTTTAATGCTCTGTCTAGATAGGGTTTGAAGAAGGGGAAGCGGCGCTCTACTTCGGCAATTTCGGAACGCTTAAACACCACGGAAAAGCCTTTTGTGCCAATGAAATCGCGGTTGAGGTTGTTGATTGCCAGATACGGGGATGCTAGAATTGAGCCTCGCAAGTCGTTGAGATAGTCGATCGAGAAAGCGTTAGGATGTTGGCTGTAATATTTCAAGGCGCTTAAAAATCATCAAAGTTTAACGGAAACAGCGAATAGGAATGTAGCAATCGTTGATATTTGGAATTGTTTGGTTCCTCGCGCGGGATCTGTGGAAGTTAAAAATTATAGTCTATTCCAGGAGCGACTGTAAGATAATTATGCGTTTTTTTAGTTTTGGCTGTCTTGGTATTTTAGGCTTGTTAATTATCCTCTCGGTAGCGCCCCGAGAAATTATGAAATCGGGTATTCGCAGCGCTACTTGGAGTCCAAACGGCCAATATGCGATCGCCATTGTCAGACATCCGATGCTGTTTTCTATGCCTGGTGGGGGCAGCGATGCGCCTTGCGATGTATTTTTGTTCGATGCGTCTGGAAGGGAGTTGAAGAGTAAAAGTTTTGAGATGGTGCAACTTGTGTCTGCGGGCTGGCTGGGCGATATCGTTGAGGTTGGGATGTTCGATCGGTGGGAATTGCCCAAAATAGATAATATCAACATTCTGCTGTTTAGTGCGGCTTACACGGGCAATTTGGCGGAAGTCGAAAAGCTGTTGCAAAAAAATGCGGATGTTCATTTCAAGACTTATTTAAACCAAACACTGTTACACGCGGCTGCTTTTGGCGGGAATCAGACTATTGTACAGTTGTTTCTGCAAAAAGGATTGAATGTAAAGGATCTCGACAAAGCAGGACAAACTGTCCTGCACGCGGCAGCCGCAGGAGGAGGTAGCGGGGCGATGGCTTACGCCCCGCTACGCTACGACTTATTGATTGCCAGCGGTGCAGATATGGAGGCGATGGATCGCAATCAACGCACGGCACTCAACATCGCAGCAGAAAGCGGTAATTTTGAAGCAATGAAAGCCTTGATTAATCGAGGTGCTAATATAAACGATGACAAAAATTTGTTTACTGTTATTAGCAGGTTTAAACCGGGAACAAAGAAACTAGAGATGGTTGAATTGATCCTGAAAAATCAAGCTCAAATCCCTAAAGGATTGCTGTATAGTGCCGTGTCTCGTGGAGATATTGAAACTGTGAAATTATTGATCGATCGCGGTGCTGATGTCAACGCTCCCGATCCTTACGACAATACTACTATATTGATGAGAATTGTTCAACCTAATACTGGTATTTCTGGGCTATTAAAACCTGAATTAGTGAAGTTGTTTCTTTCAAAGGGTGCGGATGTGAATGCTCGTAATAAAAATGGTAAGACGGCTTTAAGCATTGCTGAAAAATCATCAACTTCGGAGATTGTTAAGTTACTCAAGCAGCACGGCGCTAAAAATTAAGCGGTTTTCTGACAATCAAGATTTACATTAAAATTGAAAATAACAGCTAGTGCACGCTCTGAGAGAGCTACTGATTATCAGTTATCAACCCATGCCTTCCTCAGCGCTTGCGTCTTTAAATCCCAACCATAAGAGCATAATCTTTTCCACTTCCGTCATTTGCTCTGTTGTTAAACTTCCCAAATTTCGCAGCAGCTTGGCGTGAGGGATTGTAATAATGTTCTGCACATCAAATACTCCCGATCGCAAAAAGTGAGTTTTAATATCTACCTCAAATCTAGATCGGCGCGAGCTTGTTGTATGTGGAATTATAGTCGCTAATGCACGGTCTATATCCCAAGCCGGAATACTAATTACTAGGCACGGTCTGACTTTCGCTACGTAACCTAGATCTACGAGCCCAACCTCTCCGCGATTAGGACTACTCATAAGCCGATTCTTCTCGATCTAACTCTAAAAAAATTTCTTCAGCATTCAGAACTAAATCATCGTCAGACAAAGGTGGCAAGTCTAAATGAATGACTCGTTTCAAAATTTCTAACGCCACTTCCAGCCGCTCTGAGTCTGGTAGGCGATCGAAGGTGTTTAGGAATTGTTGTACTAAAGCGGTCATAGTTATTTTCCTGAGACACGTTTTTAGTATAACACAAAATCTATCTGTTCGTTGCATTTACCATGACTGCTTATAACCTCAGAGAGAGCGCATTTTCTTTCTAAACTGCCATTATAGTTAGAAACCGCAATCTCAAACTACCCATGCCGCAATACTTCGGAAAACTCCAAACCACAGAACAGCCTTGGTCAACCATCGGCGCTGTACAATCGATCGCTCGAACGAATCGCACAATTCACTTCAACTGCGGCGAAACTTCCCTAAACATCAGCATCCTCGCCCCCAATTTAGTCCGAGTGCGAATGTCCCCAACGGGCGAATTTAAAGAGCGATCGCAGTCAGTAACTCTCCCCGAGGAAGAGTGGGAAATTGTACCCTTTGAAGTGCGAGAAACCGAAGACAAAATTGAAATAGAAACAGCACAAATAATAGTTTCTGTCAAGCGATCGCCCGCTGCAATCGAATGCTTCGACAAATCGGGAAAACCCTTTGCTAGCGACTGCGATCGCAATATGGGATGGCGCGCCGGCGCAACCGCAGGCTGGAAGCGCATCGAAGCCGACGAACACTTCTACGGTTTCGGCCAGCGCACCGGCTTCCTCGACAAACTCTCCGAAGTCAAGACAAACTGGACAACCGACGCCCTAGACTACAATTCCCTCACCGATGAAATGTACCAGGCGATCGCATTTTACATCGCCCTGAATCCCGATCGCGCTTACGGCATCTTTTTCAACACCACATTTTGGAGTCAGTTCGACATCGGCGCCGAACAACCGGGAGTTTTGCGGATGGAAACCAGAGGCCCGGAACTCGACTACTACATTATTTACGGCCCGGAACCCGCCCAAATTATCGCCACCTACACCCAGTTAACCGGCCGGATGCCAATTCCGCCAAAATGGGCGATCGGATACCACCAATGCCGCTGGAGCTACGAATCCGAGGACGTTGTGCGGGAGTTGGCCCAGGAATTTCGCGATCGCAGCATTCCCTGCGACGTCATCCACCTCGACATCGACTATATGCGCGGCTACCGGGTGTTTACCTGGAGCCCGAAGCGTTTCCCCGATCCCGCAAAACTGATCGCAGACTTGAAAGCAGCGGGTTTTAAGGTGGTGACGATTGTCGATCCCGGTGTCAAGTACGAACCGGAAGCAGATTATGAAATATTCGATCGCGGTGTGGAAAACGACTATTTCGTCCGCACCGCCGAGGGAAAGCTTTTCCACGGCTACGTTTGGCCGGATAAATCGGTGTTTCCCGATTTCCTGCGGCCGGAGGTGCGCCAGTGGTGGGGCGAGTTGCACAAAACTCTTACAGATATTGGGGTTGCGGGGATTTGGAACGACATGAACGAACCTGCGATCGCAGAACGGCCTTTTGGCGACGGCGGCGAACACATTTGGTTTCCGCTGGATGCGCCGCAGGGCCCCGATGACGATCGCGCGACTCACGCTGAAACGCACAATTTGTACGGGTTGATGATGGCGAAAGCTTGTGCGGAAGGGTTGCAAAAAGTGCGATCGGGCGATCGATCTTTTGTGCTGACGCGATCGGGATTTGCGGGGGTACAGCGTTACTCTTCCGTGTGGATGGGCGACAATCAATCGCAGTGGGAACACTTAGAAATGTCGCTACCAATGCTTTGCAATATGGGGCTTTCCGGCGTAGCGTTTGTCGGTTGCGACATCGGCGGTTTTGCGGGGAATGCAACCGCCGAAATGTTCGCGCGGTGGATGCAGGTGGGGATGCTGTATCCCTTGATGCGCGGTCATTCGGCCATGAGTACGGCGCAGCACGAACCGTGGGTTTTTGGATCTCGCACTGAACAAATTTGCCGCGAATACATCAATTTGCGCTATCAGTTGTTGCCTTACATTTATACGTTGTTTTGGGAAGCTGCAACGACGGGCACGCCGATTTTGCGACCGTTACTTTATCACTTTCCGCGCGATCGCACAACTTACCACCTTTACGATCAAGTATTGTTGGGCCCGTCGCTGATGGCTGCACCCGTTTACCGGCCTGGAGTTGAGCACCGCGCCGTGTATTTGCCGGAGGGGACTTGGTTTGATTGGTGGACTGGCGAATGCTATCAGGGCCCGATGCACATTTTAGCTTATGCACCTTTGGAGAGAATGCCGCTTTACGTGCGGGGCGGGGGGATAATTGCGATCGCGCCCGTGCAGCAATTTGTCAGCGAAGAACCGCTTGAGTCATTAAAAATGCGAATTTGGCCCGGAAGCGGTGAATGGACGCTTTATGAGGACGACGGACACAGTTTTGAACATGAAAAAGGTGTCTGGGCTACGACTAATTACCAGGTGTATGTTGAGGGTGAAAAAGTGATAGTTGAAATTGCGGCGCGGGAGGGAGAATTTGCGATTTCTGATCGTGAAGTTACTGTGGAAGTTGTTGGCGTTGGGAAACAGCAATTTACAGATGATGGTACGGTGCGGCGCTTGATATTTGGATAGTTTAGAAACAAGAATTGAATATTGCCTGTATTCCGAAAGAATAACTCGTACTTACTAAAATTAACTTTTTAGCTTAAGTAGAAATTATGCCCAAGTCAGCCTTTCCCTGGCAGGCTGCGCGTGGAAGCGATGAGATTATATCTTCGTGAACAGTCTGTGTTTTAAGCTGCCATTCACCAGAAGTTTCGGCAAGAATCGTAATTTCTCCAGCACAGAATTTTTGCTCTAATCCAGATTTTTTCATCGCAGACCTTTCGCTTGCTGATTTAACGCAGGTTCGAGTAACTTCGGTACAGGCAAATTTTTTCAATCGCTTAGAAGTATCATTTTTTAGATGTAATAGCAAATCAAATAGATCGGGAACTACATGACCATAATTATTGGTGCTACCGACTGATAAAACTGCTATTTCTGCATCAATAGCTTCGAGTAATTGCTTGAGATCGTCCCCATTTTTAGGCCATGCTCCGTGATGAGGAATTTTTACGATGTTAGCTCTAAATTCAAGAGGACTGAGCATGGAACTATCAACACACTCCTTCAGTCCAGCCCCTTCAATATCTGCAAGTAGCAGTGCTGCAAAATCGCCATAAGTAACACGCAAGACAACTGATATTTCATTATCTTTAGCACCAGTCTTGGCAAGATGATCCTGAGCATATAAAAGCCCTGGATGTAAAACATGAATTTCTAAGGAATCTTGAGAATATGGATTTGAGCCGCGAGTAACTTCGATAAAATTGATAATATTCTTTTTTTCCCAATCTCTGAGACGTAGCAGAGCATCTCTAAGTAGTCCATTGCCTTTGCCATCAGCTACTTTCTTTCTGGCTTTTTTATATACTTCATAAGGAAGGCAAATGCTTCCTATCGTTCCTGTTTTTAACCAAGTTTCTAGAAAAGTAACTAAACTATCTATTGATGGAAAATGGTCATTATGTTCGTGGGTAATATATATTCTACTAATATTAGTTTCTCTTTTATTTTGAAACCACTGACGGAGTAAAGGCATTTTATGCAGATCAATTACAACGGCTGAACCGCCATCAGGATTGATAATTATGCTATCAGCATTGCCAACTGGTAAAAAAACAAATTCACAAGTCATAAAATTTACTTTTACTCCTCTATCCCTAATTCTTCTATTAGCTCATCGTCGGTTAAATAAGGACGAGGAGTATGGCGAAATTGCCTAATAGCCCAAGGACGTTTGGCAATTTCTTGAAATGTTTCTACATCCTGACTTAGTTCAGCTTTAAAAACTGTACCATCCAGCGCCCACCCAGGCATTTCTGGTAAAATTGGCATCCAGTCTGCTCTATTGTCATCTAATAAGCCACTCAAATATAAATGAATTTGGTTATTATCTTGAGAAACTTCTAAAACTTGACCACGCACTATAAATGTCGGCTTTGTTCGTTCGGATTTCCATAATTCTAATTCTGGGGGTTCTCCAGTTCGTTTAATTTCTATCCAATGAGGGTTTCCATAAGATTCTTCGACAATTTCATCTAATTGTCTGCGTAGATCATCGGGTTTAGGAATTTCAAGACGTTGTTGATCTCGTTCAACGATTTGACGAGTAATATCAATGATTCGCCTGTCTATTTTTTGAGGTAAGAGAAGTTTACATAGCTCATCACTTGTTATTTCATGTGTTTTGCGTCCAATTAAAGATAGTGCATTGACTATTTTAGAAGCTAGGATACCCAACAACCATAATCTTTGTTCTTGATAACTTAATGTGCTCCATTCTTTTAAAAATTGTTGACTTCCCAATGCTTGAGTAGATTTTCCTGCTTGTTTGGCAGGAAGAACACAAAATATATTATTATCAGGACAAAGACCTGTAGTATCTAATTGAGCCGCAAGAGGATACAAAGAGCCTCGATTCACTTTACGACCTACAAGAATTTTTGGTAAATCAAATAGGTGTGAATTATTTAGGACTGCTGTATGAAGAAATTCTTTACCGTATCTTATCCAGCGTTCCTCTTCTCCAACTCTGTCTGGATCTGCCCAAATCCGATTTGTATCCCGCCACTTCATACGCCAGTTTAGCTTACATTCAGTATTTGGTGGACATTGACTAACTGGTTTGTAGTTTTTACTAGGAGTTACTCCATTAAAAACAAAGAAAAGATTTCCTAAAGCTATTGTAGGAATCTGCATGGAAACAGGCGGTGCCGTAAAAAATTTCCAATTGTCCGAATTTGGTCGGGTAATCCATTGATTGCCAAGGAAACCATTATTACAAATATTAGATACAGTATCTTTTCCTCTGGAAAATACTGCTCTTGCTGCACTAGGAATTATGATTTTTGGTTTGCCTACTTGTCCTAAGACAATGCACACAGCTTGTTCTGCATCAATTCCAATAGCTTTTTCTGGACACTGCCATACTTCAAAAATTTGGCAATTTTCAGTTATCAACCTACGTGTATTTGGTATGCCATGAGTTGAACCTGTCAAAAAAGACTGAGGTAAGATAAAAGCAAACTGAGCCTCTTCTTCTAACCAACTTAAAGCTCTTTCTATAAATTTTGCTGCACGTTGAGTATTGCCATCTTCAGCAAAAGGAGGATTGGCAACAACAACACGCGGTTTGATGCCCATGTTTTCGCTATTTAGTTTGTTGTAATCCTGATGAGAAAAGTGGTAGGGGAATGGAAATGTCACAGCCTCACCTAGCGACTCTCTTGCCAAAGTGTATCGGAGTTGTGTTATCAAGTCTGCATATTGGTCTAAATCATTACCCGCTACGTGCTGTGCCAAATAGGTGTTTCGCTCATTGATATCTTCAGGAATATCAGACATCCCTGCAAGCCGGGATGTAGCAGCTAATAGGAGACTACCGGAACCTGCAGCTGGATCGAAGATTACTCGATCTTCTGGTCTTAACCTTTCCAACGGAAGCAATTCAAGCATACGTTCAGCGATCGCGATTGGAGTGTAATGCCTTTGTAAATCGCTCCAATCTCTGCCTCCAATATCGCGAGGCAATTCTTTGATAGCTCGTTCGTATAGCAGGCCAACATCCTTATGATCGACTAGCGCAAAGCTGACTCGAATTCCCAAGTTAGAAGCTAAACGCTTCAACACTCTATCACTTAAATGGGGTATCGATTCCTCAAGGGCTTTCTTAAAAAAACCATTTGCACGAGATACCGTGCGGTTAAGCAAAATTCGAGGATCGTTGGTTGGAATTAACAAATCGGAACCAAAAAAGCCTTTATCCTCTAAAATTCTTGCTGCCAAATATGCGATAGCCACACGGATTACATGACCTGCTATCTCTCCGCGAGAGGAGATAAAGCCTTGTGGGTGTGTTCGCTGATTTGGAACACCAATCTCTTCAAGTGCCCCCCGAATTGCCTCTTGAAATGCTTTATCAAGTTCGGCTCGTTGTCGAAGTATAAAGGAGAAGCTATTTTCGGAAATTGATTCTTCCAAATCTGCCAATGAAAGCTGACCAGTACGAAACTCTGCTAATGCTTTTGGTGTAAACAGGCGGCTTCTGGGTGCAGTAAGCTCTACAGCCAGAGATTCAGGTTCTATTTCCAGTGTCTCTGACTTCCCAGATGGATCGTAATACTGAAGCAGATACATCTCATCGGAGACTAACAGCCCTGCACGAAAAGGCCAATCACGCAGCCACCGCTTCCACTGATTCATCTCCTGTGGCGGAACAGCTTGAACCATAAATGCCAGATTAGTTGCGCTGGGGCGGAGTCCATAATCTGTCCATATACCATTAACAGCCACAGGATCGTTGCCGGCTACCGGGATACGCACATTGCGGTGTGGCTGCATTTGCCACACTCGCTCTGCGGTTTCAACTACATAATCAAGTCCCGGTGAGCCAGCCATACCAAAGTTATGTCTACTACGAAAGTTTTTTGAATACGATCGATAATAACACGTTGTTCTACAAAAAGTCAAATTTGTATAACAATGTTTTAATGAGCCAGACTTAAGAGGATTAAGTTATACTTTTTTAAGGTTGCACAGCATCCATACCAGACAAGCTCTAGCCTCAGCAGGTTAAAACTACAATTTCAGGAAGCAATGGGGAAGCAAACCACTATGAACCAGATGTCAGGCTTTACACGACAAGAAACAATACATCTGGCAGGCTGCACGTCTAGCCGACTGGCTTATTTAGAAAAAGTAGGCTTAGTTATTCCTGAGAGATTTGGAAATAATGGCAGACCAACTGTAGTTTTTAGTTGGGAGCAGTTACTAGAAATTCGAGCAATTAAACATTTAAGAAGAGATGTTTCTTTACAAACCGTCAGAAAAATTATCAAATTTTTAGACGAAAGCGGTTATGACAACAGTCTGAGAGATAAGCAATTAGTTGTAGTTGGAGATGAAGTTTTTTGGATGAAGCAAGACTGGTCTGATTTTAGCGATCGAATACCCACAACCGTCAAAGTTGCTGGCAAAAAAAATAAAGAGGTAGGTCAGTACGTTTTACTGGTGATACCTCCATTAATTGATATCGTTAATGATATTTGGGAAGCTGCTAAAAAATCACGAGTAATAGACTTCAAAAGCTTTAAACAACGAGCTAAAGTTTTACCTGCCTAATATTTATTTAATTCTGGGCTTGAAGAAATTTTATCGATCGGTGTTTCGGAATTATATTTTTTGAATTTCACCTACTTATATTGACCAATACAGTGACCTGTCTGTGCTTGGCAAGCGGTTAATCAATACAGTTATAATATACCGTCCGGGGATGACTAGACCCGACACCTACCCACAAATAATGCAACCCATCCAAATTACCACATTCCAAGCTTTGCGGCGCAGCCTAAGCCTGATAATACAAGCCGCACCAATAGAACTCCGCAATTTAATAATACTCAACATCGTTCGCGGTGCAGCCCCATCTGGCGTACTATTTTTAGATAAATTAATCATTGATGAAGTCTCTCGCTTGCTGTCGCAACCCAAAACAGCACAGCCCTTAGCTTTGATACTTTCTCATCCAATATTGCTGTGGAGTATTGCCGGAGTCTTAACTCTCAAATTAGTCAGCGATTCCATCGATACAATGAGTTCCTTTACAGTAACATCTTTGCGCGATCGCCTTCAAGGTGCAGTTGAAGGAAAAGTTCTGGAAAAAGTCGCCAATTTCGACGATATCGCCCTGTTTGAAAACCCAGAACTCTTAAATATTGTAGAACTCGCAAAAACCGGAGTATCCCGAATACAACAACTAGCATTCAGCATCAGCATGACAATCACCGGAATTTTTATTTTTATTCCATCTGTCAGCCTTGCTGCTGCTATAGCCTGGTGGGTACCCGTGCTGATGTTAATCTCATCACTTCCCTCAATTTACATCGAAAGAAAATATACCAGAATCATCTGGAGAGTTCAAAAAAAGCAAGCTAAAATTAGTCGCGAAATGAACTTGTCATCACGAGTATTAACAGGGGAAGAATACGCTAAGGAATTGCGTTTATTTGGGTTGCAAGAACTTTGGCTGAAACGCTGGCAAAGTCAGTTCGTGCAGTTTTTTAGCGAGATGCAGGGCATCCGAAAAAAAGCATCAATTATTGTACTGTTGTGGTCGATATTTAGTAGAGTAGGAGTAGCTTTGCCTTTTGTTTATGTAGTAATGGGAGCTTTGGGAGGGCGCTATACTTTGGGAGATTTAGCCCTATATTCTGGTTTGATCGTCCAAGTAGAAAACAGTTTAGAATTATTGATTAATAGTTACACTAATTTGTACGATATTGGCCTCGGTGTCAGTCCGATTTTTCAACTATTGGATCTGAAGCCAGAATTGCAGTCTCCGCTGGTAAATGTAGCATCTCGCTTGCCAAACTTGCCGGATCGCAGCCAAGATGTTGAGGTGAGAAAAGATAAAATTGGCATCGAAATTAAGGATTTATCTTTTGGCTATCCCGGTAGCACTAAAAACACAATTACAGATATCAACTTAACCATCAATCCGGGGGAAATGCTCGTGCTTGTTGGGGAAAATGGCGCGGGGAAAACGACTCTTGGCAAACTCCTCGGCCGCCTGTACGACCCGACAAGTGGTACGATCGCCTGGAACGGTCAAGATTTGCGATCGTACTCCCTATCATACGTGCGATCGCGCATAGCAGTAGTCATGCAAGATTACGCCCGCTTCCCCTCCACAGTCCGCGAAAACGTCGGTTTCGGCGACTTGCTTTCCCTGTCGGATGACACCGCAATTAATCAAGCAATTTCCGAATCAGGAATCTCCGCTAAAATCAACAGTTTAGACAAAGGTTTAGAAACACCCTTGGGGAAACAATTAGAAGACGGTATCGACTTATCCGGGGGACAGTGGCAAAGAATTGCGATCGCCCGCGCCCTCATGCGGCTTTCTACAGCCGAAGTCCTAATTTTTGACGAACCAACCGCCGCCCTCGACCCCAAGACAGAACACGAAATTTACAGCATCTTCCGCCAAATCGCCGTCGGTAAAACAACGATTGTCATCAGCCACAGATTGGGATTGGCCAAAATTGCCGATCGCATCGCCGTCATGGAAAATGGTAAAATAGCCGAAATCGGAACCCACAACGAATTGATCGCAGCAAACGGCATTTACTGCTCAATGTTCACCCGTCAAGCTAGCAGCTATATTTAGAATCAAACAAACAAAATTTCGGTAGGGGCGGGTTCACCAACTATCTCCAACTCCAACAGACAAGCTACATAAACCCGCCCCCACCAAGCGACAGAAATACGATCGCACTTCCATCGCTGCGTAGCGAGAAACCGGGTTTCTGCGACAATTTGCAGTTGAGTACCAGAGATATCGGCAGAAACCAGGTTTCTGGGATGTGCCACTTTTTTGAAAAAATTGTCAGAAAGTGCGATCGACTATAATAAAATAAACCTAGTTGGCGATAATATCAACGATGGAAACTATAACTCTCAACCTACCAGCCACCGTCGCTTTAACAGACGAACAATTTTATCAATTGTCCATTGCTAATGAAGAGTGGCGACTAGAACAAACCCCCGAAGGAGAACTAATTATTATGCCTCCAACAGGCGGCGAAAGCGGCATCAGAAATTCCGATCTCAACCTGGGACTCGGTTTGTGGAATCGTCAAACTCGATTGGGAAAAGTCTTTGACTCTTCCACTATATTTCAATTACCCAACGGTGCGAAGCGTTCCCCAGATGCCGCTTGGGTACTCCTAGAACGTTGGGAAGCATTATCCGCAGAAAATAAGCGCAAATTTCCTCCCCTGTGCCCGGACTTTGTAATTGAATTGCGTTCTGCAAGTGATTCCCTAGAAACATTGCGGGCTAAAATGCGGTATTATCGAACTAATGGCTGTCGCTTAGGTTGGCTAATTGACCCGCAAACGCCTTTAGTAGAAATCTATCGGTTGTCCGAAGATGTAGCAGAAGTAATTAATTTCTCTTTTGACCAACCGCCAAAACTTTCGGGTGAAGACGTACTTCCCGGATTTGTTCTCGATCTTACACCTATTCTCAATCCTTAAATCTCGATCGCACTTCAATCGCTGCGTAGCGAGAAACCGGGTTTCTGCGACAATTTGCAGTTGACTACGAGAGATATAGAAAGAAACCCGGTTTCTAAGATTAGGAAAAATAGCGATAAACCAGGTTTCTGCGACAATTTGCAGTTGAGTACGAGAGATATAGAAAGAAACCCGGTTTATGAGATTATTGTGCCTCCGAAAAGTCGTAGCGTAGCGGGGCGTAAGCCATCGCCAATTACCTCCCAGTCAGCGTATCAGCATAAGGATCTGGCAAAGCTTGCTGCACCTCCAAAACCGACAAAGAATTACCAGTCAACGGTTCGCTAATCAACTTTTTTTTTACCCCGTCCCCGCGCCTGTCCCGTTCTTGCAACTTCAGCAATTCCTCTTGATACACAGCAACAATTCGCCCCAAACTCACCACCAAATCATCCCAATTCTCATCTCCCACCAACTTCTCAGAAATTCCCTCAAATAACTCTCCAGCTTGCCTTTTTTGAACATACGCTTTCAAAAGCTTTCCCGACTTTTGCAAAACCGCCTGATAAATATCGCCATCAGACCACCACAGTCCCTGTTGACTCAGCAGCCAAGTTAAAATATACTCGCGAGCGTGTTGCTCCTTCACCCAGGCCGCCAGATACTGCAAATCTTCCATAGTTACAAAAGTCTCCTAAATTTTCCTCAAAATGTGCGCTTGTTTGTATCTACTGCTACTGCGATCGGCATAATACCTGCCTTATTATCACTCGCCGATCTCTTTAATATCCCTTAAATCTTAAAAAAACCCTACTGATTTACCAAACAGCAATTCTGACAATATAAAAATAAACCTAAACCTCCTCGGTCTATTGTCCAATACTTTAGTCCACCGGAAAGCGGTACACCCCGCCTCGCTTTCCTCTATCTCAAATCAAACCTCAAGCGAAACTAGCGGGTTATTAGCATGACAAAGCAAAATTTTGGTTTAATCGGTCTAGCCGTAATGGGCGAAAACCTAGCCCTCAACGTCGAAAGCAGAGGCTTCTCCGTAGCTGTATACAACCGCACAACAGCTAAAACCGACGAATTCATGGCCAAACGCGCCCCCGGCAAAAACATAGTAGCCGCCAAGACTCTGACAGAATTCGTCGATGTCCTAGAAACCCCGCGCCGCATCTTAGTCATGGTGCAAGCTGGGAAAGCCGTAGATGCGGTTATCGACCAGCTCAAACCCATGCTGTCACCGGGGGACATGATCATTGACGGCGGAAACTCCCTCTACGACGACACCGAACGCCGCACCAAAGATTTAGAAGCAGCCGGACTGGGATTTGTCGGCATGGGCATCAGCGGCGGCGAAGAAGGCGCGCTCAACGGTGCTAGCCTGATGCCCGGCGGCACCCACGCCGCTTACGGCATCCTAGAGCCAATTCTCACAAAAATAGCAGCTCAAGTAGATGACGGCCCCTGCGTCACATTCATCGGCCCCGGTGGTGCCGGTCACTACGTGAAGATGGTGCACAACGGCATTGAGTACGGGGATATGCAGCTCATTGCCGAAGCCTACGATTTGCTCAAAAACGTGGCGGGACTGAACGGTCAGCAGTTGCAGGAAGTATTTGCCGAATGGAATACCACCGACGAACTCAACTCGTTTTTGATTGAAATTACCGCGAATATTTTCAAGTACATTGACCCCGAAACTAAGCATCCCTTAGTTGAGGTAATTATGGACGCGGCCGGTCAAAAAGGCACGGGCCGCTGGACTGTCATGAGTGCTTTGGAATTGGGCGTGAGCATTCCGACAATTATTGCTGCTGTGAATGCCAGAATCATGTCTTCTTATAAGGCAGAGCGCGTCAAAGCTTCCCAAGAACTAACCGGGCCTAGCGGCAAGTATGAAGGCGATACTAAGGAGTTTGTGAACAAAGTTCGGGATGCCCTTTACTGCTCGAAGATTTGTTCCTACGCGCAAGGAATGGCACTGTTGAGCGCGGCCTCGAAGTCGTACAATTACGACTTGAGTTTGAGCGAAATTTCCCGAATTTGGAAAGGTGGCTGTATCATTCGCGCTGGCTTTTTGGACAAGATTAAAACAGCTTTCAAGGACGATCCCGCGCTGCCGAATTTGCTGTTAGCGCCGGAGTTCAAACAGACCATTCTCGATCGCCAAACAGCTTGGCGCGAGGTGTTGTCTACGGCTAGCCTGCTGGGGATTGCTGTACCGGCCTTCAGCGCGTCGCTGGACTATTTCGATAGCTACCGGCGCGAAAGATTACCGCAAAATCTGACCCAAGCTCAGCGCGATTATTTTGGGGCTCACACCTACGAGCGCACCGACAAACCGCGCGGTGAGTTCTTCCACTCTGAGTGGACGCAGGCTGCTAAAGAGTCGCTGCAAACCGGTACTACTGATTAATTAATTTTTGTAGGGTGCGTTTCGGCGCACCTTACTAATTGATCTGGGGTTGCAAATTGTTTTGACGTTTGTTTTCGAGATAGGTTTTAATATATTCGTCGTTAAAGAGCGATCGGGCGATCGTCAGTGCTTCTTGTCTTTCTGCGTCTGTCATGTAATCGTCGCCTTTTAAACCTGATGGCGGGTGTCGAGGATCGCCGCCTGCATCGATCAATCGCTGACGTGCGTTAGCGAAGCCCTCGAAGAGGATCGCCATTAATTCTCCTAATCTGCGGTCTTGCTCTCTTCTGATATCATGCGGTTTCGTCATAGTTTTCTAGCTCGTCTATACGAACAATCTCGCCACTTTGTAATATAGCAGCCCTTGGTAAGACTCGACTTGGAGTTTCGATGTACCAAAAGCCCTTTTCATCATCATATATTCTCCAGATGAGTAAATCTGATACAATGATAGACATCTCTTTAAAATAAGTTGAATTTCATGAAGCCTTTTCTAGTGAGATCCGCTGCCGTTATCGGTGATATTGCAGCCTTGGTTTTTGATACATTAAAAGAAGAAGAGGAAAACAAACGTTTATTAGACAGTGGCATTTTAGAAGTGGATAAAATGACTGGAAAAGAGTTTGAAAGATTTCTTGATGTCCATTTTATAAACTGTGGTTATATTGTTAATTTAACTCAAGACAGTCAAGATTATGGAGCAGATCTAATTTTGTACAAAGATGGCTCAAAAACGGTGGTTCAAGCAAAAAGAACCCAAAGACCAGTTGGTATTAAAGCAGTTCAAGAAGTAGCAGGAGCGGTCAGATATTACAAAGGAAATAAAGCCCTAGTAATCACCAACAACAGATTTACACAAAATGCTTGCAAACTTGCTAAATCTAACGACGTAGAGTTATGGGATAGAAAAAAACTAATCGAACTCATCCTGATAGCTAAGAATTTTAAATAATATCAATTCCGGTTGCACTCATCCCGGAATTGTTGACTGTTTACTGTTAGTCAAAAAATAGCAACGGAGAGGACACGGCAGTGCCGTTTCCCTACCCCGATTAATTGTAGGGACACGGCACTGCCGCGTCCAGATTGTGGGTAATATCCTGTTCCCTAACTACAGTAAGTTATATATAAAAGATGCACTGCTTTCTCAGTATCTTTAATTTCACTTATTCATCATGTTACAAATTTCTAATACTGTGTTCATTCCAGATCGCGAAATCGAGATTAGCGCCATTCGCTCTCAAGGCGCAGGTGGGCAAAATGTCAATAAGGTGGCGAGTGCTATTCACTTGCGCTTTGATATCCCAGCTTCCTCATTGCCCGATCGCTACAAGCAGCGTTTGTTGCAAATCAACGATGGGCGAATCACCTCCGAAGGCGTGATTGTCATCAAAGCGCAGGAACACCGCAGCCAGGAACAAAACCGGGAGGAGGCTTTGAGGCGGCTGCAAGAATTGATTAAAAGTGCGATCGTCATCCCGAAAAGGCGCAAACCCAGCAAAGCGACTCGCTCCTCCCAGCGCAAGCGTCTCGACAGCAAAACCAAGCGGGGGCAGATTAAGGCTCTGAGAGGGAAAATTACTGATTGAGGGATGACTGGGGCGATCGCCCTCGCCTCTCCTATGGCAGACAACCTATATGTAGCTCTTACTTCTCCTGGCCCGAGGGCGATCGACTTGGTAAGTCATCGGGAATTTTAGTTACGTCTAATCCTAAAAGCTCAAACATAGTTTTTAGAGAAACTTGGTACAGGTTAGCCAGTGCAGCAACGTTTTCAACAGTTGGCATGGACTTTCCTGATTCCCAGTCAGCTTGCATCCGCTCAGAAACGCCGATATGTTGTTTGACTTGAGGGCGGGTTAGCCCAGCTTGTTCTCTGAGAAGCCTTAATGGAGACTTCTCTTTTTCTTGCGAATTTTCTTCCATAATACATGAAGCTTGTTTCATGAAGTGAACCTCTTGACTTCTACTGAAATATGAAGTACACTTCATGTAGACAGGCAAAGCAAAGGCGGCCGGGCGAGCCTCAAAGGTCAAAATGCAGGTTTGAAGAACCGCCTTATTTGTAGTTTCTACCAATTGTGCCTGCATACCCAAGCGTATTTTCCTGGCTTGGGTGTGCGACTCCAGCTTCTTTCCCTAGAGATTGGCGAACCCCTGCGGGTTAGTTGTCCGATCGCGAGGGCGATTTTACCGAAGGCATATCGTCAGGGATGTTGGAGATCTCAATGCCTAGCAATCTAGCGACGGTTTTGGGCGAAAGCTTTAACTCCCGGCATAGGGCGAAAAAATTGTCCGCCCGTGGCATTTTCCGACAATTAACCCAGGAATTCACTGTATTTAGAGAAACTCCTAGGTTTCGGGCTAGTTGTTCCTGAGTAGCTTCAGCCAATTGGATAGCTTCTTGAATAGTTTCTGGTTTGAGATAGTCTATATCTTGATTCATTAACACTAAAGTTATACAACTTTACTTGACAATCTATAATTATTTAACTAAAGTTGTAAATAACTGACATCACAAAAGGCGACCGGACGAGCCGAACATTCAAAACAGGCAGCTTTGAATAACCGCCCCAAACGTATTTTGGGGCTTGGGCCCATACCTCAAGTCTCTTTTGCTCAACGTGCCCGGAGGTGGTGCCATGTAAAAGGTCGATCGACCTACAGCACAACCCAACTCAAAATTGTATCAAAGAACCCGACCAAAACTTCCACTTTACGATCGCACAACTTCCGTGTTATCGTTCCATTTCTCCACCCATTCCCGATCGTGACCACATCTACCGAAAACTTCTACCTAGGCGATATCGCCTCCAACTTTCACTTTGCAGGCCCGCTGCTAGACTTTGAAGAAGAAATCCAAAATCAATCTCCGTTTCACGATTTAGACTACCTGACAGGGGAAATTAAAAGGGGATTTCTAGACTACGTGCGGCAAGGAATCATGCTGGACGCGATCAGAAAACTGCGATTGTACAAACACAAATTCAAAACTTTTAAAAGTTACTGCGAACAAGCATTAGGCAGACAGTATTTTTACTGCACGCAAATCATCAAATCTGCTGGCATTTGCCTGCGCTTAATCAAAGCCGGATTTGAGATTTTGCCAAGCTGTGTCGCTCAAGTTGTGCCTTTGTTCAAACACGCAGTTACAGACCAGTACGGTGACTGTGCTTTAGAGGAAAAGTGGCAAGAAGTGGTGGATGTCATCCCCAAAGAAAGGATTACCGCAGTAACTATTGCCGAAACTGTTGACAACAATCCCAACCTCCGGCTCAAGCAAATTCGCATCAAAACCGATACCTATGACCTTTTAACCAAAAAGGCGGCCGCTGCGGGAATGTCAGTTTCGGAATTTTTGGCGAGGTTGGTTGACGAATATAACCCTAGAAACCTAGAGCAGCCGGCGGAACACACTCCCGAACAAGAGGAGATTTTAGACCAGTTGGACGCGGAATTTAAGAAGCCGGCAGCGGAACAGTCTGCAACGGCAGCTAAAGGTAAAGTTAAATCTAAAGGTTTTGGAGGTAAAATTGAGCCGAAAGGTGCTAAAAGGGAAGTTAATGCGAAAAGTTCAGAAAGTGAAATTAAGGCGAAAAGTTCAGAAAGTGAAAATAAGTTGAAAAATCAGAGAACTGAAATTTTAGCAGAGAAACAGTCCAATTTATTTAAGGAGAAAAATAATGAAATCCTCAGCCCAAAATCCTATCATGCGTCAACTGAAGCTGATGGAGGCTCAATTAAGCGAGATTCAGTGCCAACTGATTAAAGCCACTGTGTTGAATTGGTGGCAAATTGTTTTGCCTGACGGACAAAAGATTGCGATCGAGCACGCGGGCGGCGGACACTGGATTTTTCGGGCTAACGGGCTGGAGAAATCGCATCCTGAAGTGCGTAAAGCTGTGTTAATGGCGATCGCCGAAGGTTGCCGCAAGTAATCTACGGATCTCGGGCGCGGCACGGTGCCGTGTCCCCGATCAAGTGGGCGATCGGGATTTCACAGGATGTTGGGTTGATTTGGGGATGTACGGGGGCGATACCTTCGGTCTGCTTCGCTTACGGCATTAGTATCGAAATTGGTTAAAAGTGCGATCGAAATATCCCAACTGTGCGGCGAGGTTTAAGATTCCGGCCTTGTGGGCTGATGGTTGGTGTCAACGATTTATTCTGGGGTTTAAGAAGATGGCTGAGTATCAGAAATCTTGTTGATTTCTTGAGACAATAAAGTTCTGTATGCTTGCTGAGGATGAGTTGGTTCGTTAGGATACCGTGCCTCTAATAAGCCTTGTTTTAACATCGGATTTACATAGTGGTTCCTGACACTATTTGGCGCACGACCCAATAAATCAGCTAATGTTCGGAGTTGTAAGTAATGTTCGGAGCAAATCTCTAAAATAACCTGCTCGACAAGCTCTTTGCTGGTGCGACCTTTGTCGCGAATTGGTGCAGCAATTTTTCGCAGATCCTCGTAATGTTCGGAGCTAGGCTCGTAATGTTCGGAGCTAGGCTCGTAATGTTCGGAGCTAGGCTCGTAATGTTCGGAGCTAGGAAGCAGTGAAAGCAAATTCGATTCACCTTTATTTGGTAGAGCATACAGAGTTCCACGCCCCCGACCAGAGCGTTCTAACCAACCATTATTGACGAATCGCTTGAGACATTCCCCTATATCTCTAGGGTGTTCTCGGCTGTAACACTGAATGTCAGCATTGCTAATTGCTCCTGATTGATGCGCCAATATCAAAATAATGCGCTCTAATTCTGTCAGTTCGCAATAGTCATCTCCCACGATTTCCCTTAATTCTTGTTCGACATTTTCGGGAATCATGCTCACCATTGGTAAAGCAACCAAAGTCATCTCTAACTCTAAGTTCTCTGATACCAAAGGAAACCATTGCTGCTCTATCCAAGCGCGGATCATCTTTCCAAAGCCAGATCCTGCTTTTTCTCCTAAGCCTAGCATTTGAAACATTTTTTGCAAATTAGGGTTGCGAGGATCGCTAACGCCACCTTCGTAAAGCTGCTGAAGAGAAATTCTCAGACGACCCGGATTAGAAAACGAAAAACCATTTTTGTACTTAGTAATTATTAAAGGGCGAGTTGATTGATGATCTGCATGAATAAGAGTGTTGACTAAAGCCTCTCGCAATGCTTCGTGCACATGAGTTTCGCCACGACGCACGGCATCTTTGTCTAGTTGAAAAGGAACATCTAAATCATTAACTAAACGAGTATAAACGCGATAGTAGAAGTTAAATAAATTAGGTTCCCACTTGCCATCAAGTGTTAGTCTGTAAGTCCACCGTGTTTCTGGATAGCCAGAAAGTTGCTCCTGATAATCAAGTTGGTAGTGAGGCAGTGCATCTAAAATGCTTCGTTCCCGACCAAACATCAACAAACCAGCAATAGTTAACCCTTCTTTACCCGTGCTGCGATCGCGACTCCATCCTCCTAACTGACGCAACAAGTCCAAATCGTCTAATGCCAACCAAGGATGATCCGGTTCTCTAGAGCTAAACCGTTGACGAAAGGATTTTAATGTTTCTGCATCGATATCGCTAAGGTCGAAACCTTCTAAAATTTGGATATCTTGAGGTGCATCATTGGCATCGCGCAGCATTTGGCGAACTTCAGCATCAGTGCAGCGGTAATCCCCCTGATGATTGCGCTTATATGTCCCAATCATGGGATTATTGTTAATAAAAACCGGGCGTTGGGTTCTTGTTGCTCTGGGAACTTTAATGACAACTAAATTATGAGCTTCTATCTTCAAAGTTTGCAAGTCAGAATTGCCACAAATTGGGAAGTTGAGTTTTTGCGAATTATTATGATTATTCCAAAACTCTTGAATTAAAATATTAGGATTGCGGACACCTGAAACCTCAAACCCTGTGCGAGTTTCTTTAACCCCAAGAACAATATAGCCGCCATCTGTATTAGCAAATGCTGATACTGTTTCCCAACTGCTTTTGGGAAAACCACCGTCAGCAGACTTAAATTCAATGTCTTGGTCTTCTCCAAGGTTTATGCGATCGAGTAATGTTTCTAAATCCATTTCCTTCTCTCTAAAGCAGAGTTAATAACCTAGCTATAAAGTTTAGAAAGCTATGGACACAACTGGACTCGAACCAGTGACCCCTACGATGTCAACGTAGTGCTCTAACCAACTGAGCTATGCGTCCTCACGAATTAATAAATTAGCACAACATTCGATCGCCTGTCAAGCATAAATATTCAAAAATTTATCGACTCCCGCCCAAGAAACCCGGTTTTTCACCAATATCAAGGGCTGCAAGCAAATATTTTCCGCAAAAAACCCGGTTTCTGCATCCCGTTCGATCGCCCCTACAACCCAATTCCCCGCCAAATCTTCACAGTTCGATCGCCCCCACCGCTAGCCAAACACCCCCCATCAGCACTAAACGCCACCGACAAAACCTCCCCCTCGTGCCCAGTCAGAAGTTCCAGCAAACCCCCCGTCGCCACATCCCACAAATAAATCGAACCATCCCGACTCCCCGTCGCCAAAACCCCACCATCCGGGCTAAACGCCACACACAAAACATCCCCAGAATTGTCCCTCATACTCCGCAACAGCGTACCTTCCCCCCCTGCATCCACCCGCCACAGCTTCGCCGTACCGTCCCGACTCCCACTAACCAAAACCGATCCTTCTCCAACTCCCCCCCTTACCAAGGGGGGGCTGGGGGGGGTCTGACCGGCAAAAGAGCTGGAGGGGGTTCCAGCAAAGGCGATCGCCCGCACCCAATCCCCGTGCTCTGCTAAAGTACAGATCGATCGACCATTGCGCCAATCCCATAACTGCACAGTCTTATCCCGACTACCACTAGCCAAAAACTCCCCAGCAGGACTAAAAGCCACCGCCTCCACCCCACCAGCGTGACCAGTCAAAACCGACATCGGCCTACCCCTATTCAAATTCCATAACTGCACAGTCTTGTCCCGACTACCACTAGCCAAAACCTGACCGTCGCGACTGAACGCCACAGCATAAACCCGATCCTCATGACCGCGCAAAGCGTACCACCACTTACCCTTATTCAAATCCCAAATTTGAATCGTCTTATCCCGACCACCGCTAGCCAAAGTCGCACCATCAGGACTAAACGCCACACAAGTCACCCAGTCAGAATGACCCGTGAGAGTGTACCAGCGCTTACCCGCCTCCAACTTCCAAATCTCAATCGTCTTATCCTCACTCCCGCTAGCCAAAGTCGCCCCATCAGGACTGAAAGCTACCGACGTGACAGCATTAGAATGCCCTACCAGAGTATGAACGCACCTCCAAGTAGGCGCGCGGGTCGGCAAAACCCGCTGCTTCCGGGGCACAGGTATAATCGTGCCTGCAACCGTTGGCGGCACCGTATTCTGCACAGCAGGCGCAGTCTGTGGCACTGGAATTGCTATTGGCGCGGGAGTCGGGGGAACCTGTGGAGGCGACTGCTGCGGCTGCAAATCTTGGAGAATCTCAGCTACAGATTTGTAGCGGCGACTGAGACTCGACTCGATCATTTTGTCCAGAATGCGGCTTAATTTCGGAGGGATTTGAACCTTCAAAAAATCTCGCCAAACCCAAACATCCTGATTGATATCGAACAAATCAAAAGGAGATACTTGAGTCAGCAAATAAATGCAAGTAACACCCAAACTGTAAAAATCGCTGGCATAAACTGCTTGGCCTCTAATTTGTTCCGGCGCGACGAATTCCGGCGAACCGATTACTGTACCGGTTTCTCTCAAACCTTCCACAAGTTTGGCGGCGCCAAAATCAACTAAAACTAATTCCCCGGTTAATGTGGGGTAACTATAATTTATTGGAGTTTGAGAAAGACGGCGGCGGATAATATTGGGCGGTTTAATATCTCGGTGAATGACACTGCGCGAGTGCACGAACTGCAATACTGGTAATAAATCATTCAGCAAACTCAAAATTTGATTGGTGCCCAAAGGCCCATTTCGCACTAATTCTTGCTGTAAATTCTCACCTTCTATAAATTCCTGCACTAAATACTGATAGCGTTCCTGTTGAAAGTGCGCCAGCAATTCGGGAATTTGTGGGTGTTGCCCCAATTCGTCCAGCCGCACGGCTTCTCGGTTGAATAATTCTGCTGCTTTCTCGCTGCTGCTGGTTCCTTGGGATAGGGGGAAAAACTGTTTGATTGCACAGCGCGGTTTTGAGGGTTTGTCTTGGTCTATTGCTAAAAAAGTGCGACCGAAACCGCCGCGCCCGAGGGGTTTGATGGCGCGGTAACGCTCTCTGAGTAACAGTTTGGAGCCGCAACTCAGGCAATATTGGGTGCGATCGGCATTTTGCGGTTTTTGACAGGCGGGGTTTAGGCAATAACTCATAACTGAACCGGGAAGCTATCAGCAGCATATTTCTATGATACTGAGGTACAAGACATCTCGGCTATGGCGTTACAAATTAAAATTAAAGGACTGAAGTCCGAACATCAAACTGGCTCGATCGTTTGGACTTCAGTCCTCAGAATTTAAGCTTTCGCTTTAACATTCAGAGCATATTCTTTAAATCTTTCCAAGTCAGCCTGAATAGTCGATTCAACAACTCGCGCTAGAAATGAATTGTCCATCAATTTTGCCAGCCAACCGGGAACTCCATAGGCCACTGTCAGTTTGACTATGCTGCTGTTTTTGCGATCGTAAAATCGCACCGCACCCCGATTCGGCAAACCGTCTACCGATTCCCACTGAATTATCTGATTCGGCACTAATTTCAGAATCCGAGAAAGCCAGCTAAATTCTAACCCGCCCGTTGCGAGTTTCCAACGAGATAATTCTGGGTTATCTTCAAGAATGCGAACAGAGTCTATCCACTTCATCCAGCGCGGCATTTGTTCTAAATCCGACCAAAGTTCCCACGCTAATTCGATAGGAATTGCCACTTCTACTTGTACGCTATGTTCTAACCAATCAGTCATGGGATTTTAGATATTTTAGATTGGGAATGGGGCATGGGGCATGGGGCATGGGGAATTGGTTATATCAAATCCGGTAGCATCGGAATTATTAGAGTGCGAGCGTCCTAGATCGCTACCTAAATAGCGATCGAGGACGCTTGCACTCTCGTCGATAGATAGAAATATATAATTCCAATGCAACGGGAAACGATATTATTGGTTATTATTACCAACAAATAGGAACCAATAACCAACAACCAACTAATGACTAATGACTAATGACTAATGACTAATGACTAATGACTAATGACTAATGACTAATGACTAATGACTAA
>NZ_JAUBTN010000041.1:0-56481 GCF_036705055.1 Microcoleus sp. CZ3-B2
TTGGGCGGAGCGAAGCGGAGGGATTGGGCGGAGCGAAGCGGAGGGATTGGGCGGAGCGAAGCGGAGGGATTGGGCATCAGGAAGAAAGAAGACTTTAATTTGGGGCAGTCTAAAGTTTAAAATTTCAGATCTAAAATCTAAAATCTAAAATCTAAAATGGTTTTTGTTTGTGCCGAAAATTAGCGTTTGCATTCCTACTTGCAATCGAGTGCATTTGCTGGCTAGTGCGATCGCCAGCGTGTTAGATCAAACTTATACAGATTTTGAATTAATTGTCTGCGATGACGGCTCGACTGACAGCACTCCGCTGTTAATGTCAGAATTTGTAGGGCCAGGAATTCGCTACATTCGTCACCCGCAGAATATCGGTAAAAGTAATAATATGCGATCGGGCTTTGCGGCGGCAAGGGGCGAATATTTTATCAAATTTGACGATGACGATCGCCTGAGAGCGCAATTTCTAGAGCGGACATCTGCTATTTTAGATAAAGACCCCAGCATTGATTTTGTCAGTACCGATCACTGGGCGATCGACATTCACAACAATATTGACGAAGCCGAGACTAAACTGAATTCGCAGCGGTGGGGCCGCACCGATTTGTCGGCTGGAATTATTGAAGATTTGCTCTCGACAGTTTTTCTGAGACAGAGTTTGCAAATAGGGGCGACTTTGTTTCGCCGCCCCGCGCTGCAAGAAGTAGGATTTCTGCGGCCGAATTTGCAAAATTGCGAAGATAACGATTTGTTTGTGAGACTTGCAATTGCGAACAAAAAATGCTATTACTTGCCAGAGTTATTGATGGAGTATCGATTTCATGCAGAACAACAAGGAGTCGATCGGGCAATTCCGTATTTAAGCGATAAATTGCGCTATTTGACCGGCTACGAATTTGAGTCAGAGCAGCTCGAAACAGTCAGGCTCAAAAGGCTCGCGGGAACTCAATTAGCGCTTGGTTTGCGGCTGATTGAGGTGGGTGAAACTGCAAAAGGGCGACAAATGGTGCGAGCTGGAAAGTCAGTTTCTGAGGCGAAAATGTGGGCGGGTTTGGGATTATCGCTGCTACCCGTGGAGTGGCGGGGGAGGGCGTTTGAGTTTGTGCGGGAGTTGATAAAATAACCATCAATCAGAGTTATAAAACTCCTGACTCTAATAGCTCTAAATATACAAACTCAGGAGCTTTAACTCCCGCTTCTTCTCTAATTTTCACCAGTCTCGGAGACTCAAAAAATGCCCTGGCATCTGCTATTGATGTCCAGCCACTGAAATGAACAATTTTGTTTGGTTCATTTTCATACTTTAAAACTTGATACGATCGCTCGCCAGCTTCTTTTCGCAGGTTCTCAGCATTGTGAAATACTTTTTGCCAAGCTTGATAATTTTCTACTTCATGAATAATTAATACATACTCCACAGTCATAAAATCTATTTTCCTATTGATTTTGTTATGCTGTAAATTATAATAGACGACTGTAAAGTAGTAAACCGTGTCCGATCGAAGTTATTCCTAAATTATCGTGTCTATATTTTCTGAAATTCCCACTGTGTGGTTGCAAATTTCCCTCGTGGGAGCCTGGTTGGGTGTGATTTTATTGGTAGCTGAGGGGTTAAACCGCTTTACTGCTGTCGGTGCAGAGGTATCGCGGAAGGTGGTTCACATCGGTACTGGGAACGTGATTTTGCTGGCTTGGTGGCTGCAAATACCGGGCTGGGTGGGAATTTCGGCGGGGGTTTTAGCAGGTGCGATCGCCCTAATTTCCTACCAACTGCCGATTTTGCCCAGTCTTAACAGTATCAACCGCAAGAGTTTCGGGACTTTTTTCTATGCTGTGAGTATTAGCGTTCTCGTCGCTTGGTTTTGGCCGCTGCAACATCAGGAATACGCTGCTTTGGGCATTTTAGTCATGACTTGGGGCGACGGATTGGCTGCTGTCATCGGCCAGAAATACGGCAAACATATTTATCGAGTTTGGGGAATCCAGAAAAGTTGGGAAGGTTCTGCAACTATGTATTTAGTGAGTTTTGCTGTTAGCAGTTTGATTTTGCTAACTGCAGGCGGCAATATTTGGCAAACTTTGGTTGTGTCCGCTATTGTGGCTTTGGTTGCTGCTACTTTGGAGTCGGTTTCTAAGTTGGGAATTGACAATTTGACTGTGCCGATCGGCAGTGCGGCGATCGCCTTTTTCCTGAATCAGTTTTGGGTAATTGGTAATTGATAGGTTGGGTAGAACGAAGTGAAACCCAACCTACAATTAGTATTAACAGTCAACAGTCAACAGTTAACAATTAACTGTTGACTGTTGACTGTTGACTGTTAAACAGAATGCCTTTCCCTGCATCGCTAGAAACTCCCCGATCGGCTGCTCATTTTTCCCATTTAGAACCTTTGGGTGGCGTACCTTCAAAAGGCTGAACGCCAGTGTTGGGATAATCGTCATCGCTGCGTCTAAATATCCGCGAGGCTGCTTCCGAAACGTAACGCATTGCGTTTACAACAGATTTATAAAGATTCATAAAATCCGCCTCTCTTGTGTGGCTTGGGATACTTTTAGATTACTCTTATTTTTTGCATTTGGATCGCTTTAGCAATATTTGTTCTAATTACTTATTAGTCTGCAACTATCGAAGCAAGCTGAAGATGATGAAACTAGCTATTTTGGATTAAATGAGGAACGGCTAAACAAACATAATTTCCATACCCCCACAGCACTTTTAGCAGCCTGGGATCTAACACTCACCCAGAACGCGGGCGGGGCCTTCAACCCGGTTTCTGCGTCAATATCTCTCGATTAGATGCAGGATTTTTCTCAGAAGCCGGGTTTTTTGGGTTAGTCCTAACTGAGTTATTTTTATTAATTCTACCATAATACTCCGCGCCCCCTACACATAAACAAGCATTTTAGCGTCCAAAAACCGAAATGTTTATACTGCGCCATGCCAGGTTTATCAAAAATTTACAAAAATATATGGTGTTAGTCACTATAATTAAATAAAGAAGCTTGTCCGGGGTTTGACCATGAAAACTGCCACTGAGAGCCTGTACCTCAAAAATTTTGAGGAAATCCAAGAAGACCAAGAATTGACTGTTTCCTCAGCAGATTACAGCCTGTTGACCGATCTCTACCAGCTAACGATGACGGCTTGTTACGTCGGGGAAGCGATCGACGATCGCCCTGCGAGTTTTGAATTATTCGCCCGCCGGCTACCAGAGAATTTTGGCTACGCGATCGCGATGGGTTTGGCTCAAGTTATCGACTATCTGGAGAAATTTCGGTTTTCCCAGTCGCAAATTCAAGCTTTGCACTCCACCGGAATTTTTGCTGGCGCACCGGAGCGATTTTGGACTCTACTTGCCACAGCCCGCTTTACTGGGGATGTTTGGGCGGTTGCGGAGGGGACGGCGGTGTTTGCTAACGAGCCTCTGCTGCGAATTGAGGCTCCTCTGTGGCAAGCTCAGTTGGTAGAAACTTATTTGTTGAATGCGATCAATTATCAAACTTTAATCGCGACGCGGGCTGCGCGGCTGCGGGATGTGGCGGGCCCGGATGCTAAGTTGCTGGAATTCGGGACGCGCAGGGCTTTTGGGCCGCAAGCTGCTGTGTGGGCGGCGAGGGCGGCTCTGGCTGCTGGGTTCGACGGCACTTCTAATGTTTTGGCTGCTTTGAAGTTGGGCCGCAAACCTGTCGGTACTATGGCTCACGCTTTGGTGATGGCTGTGGCGACTCTCGAAGGCAGCGAGAATCAGGCGTTTGCAGCTTTTCACCGCTGTTTTCCCGGTGCACCGCTATTAATCGATACTTACGATACTGTGGCGGCGGCGCGGATGTTGGCCGATCGAGTCAACAGCGGTGAAATGCAGTTGGAAGGCGTGCGGCTGGATTCGGGTGATTTGGTGGCGCTTTCTCGGGAAGTGCGATCGATCCTTCCGGGCGTTCCAATTTTTGCTAGCGGCGATTTGGACGATCGAGAAATTGCTAAATTAAAAAGTGCGGGCGCTTGCATTGACGGTTACGGTTTGGGAACCAAGTTGGTGAGCGGTTCGCCTGTGAACGGTGTTTATAAGTTAGTGGAAATTGACGGAATTCCGGTGATGAAAGAGGCAAGCGGCAAGGTAACATATCCAGGAAGAAAGCAAATTTTTAGACATATTGAAAATGGGCAAATTCTCGGAGATTGTTTGGGATTGTCCGGCGAAACTATTAACAATTGCGATTATTATGTACCATTAATGGAGTTGGTTGTCAAGGATGGGAAACGAGTGCAGAACCAGGAAAGTTTGGAGGAGATCGCCAAACGAACTGCTGCTTCTGTCGCCAGTCTTCGAGCCGAAACTCGGCAAATTGACAACCCGATTTCGCCGACGGTGGAAATTTCTACAGATTTGCAGAGTCTCACTCAAAAAACGAAAAAGATTCAGTAGTCAGTAGTCAGTAGTCATTAGTCATTAGTCATTAGTCATTAGTCATTAGTCAGTAGTCAACATTTAACAGTCAACATTTAACAGTCAACAGTCAACAGTCAACAGTCAACACTCAACACTCAACAATTCCCCATTCCCAATTACCAATTACCAATTACCGATTCCCTATGCAGAAGATTGCTCTTTTTGGAACCAGTGCCGATCCGCCTACAGCGGGACACAAAACTATCCTAAATTGGCTTTCCCAGCATTTTGATTGGGTAGCAGTTTGGGCGTCGGACAATCCTTTTAAGTCGCACTCCACATCCCTAGAACACCGATCGGCAATGCTGCTGTTAATCATTCAAGAAATTAATTCGCCCAGACACAATCTTTGTCTGCATCCAGATCTCAGCAGTTCGAGAACGCTAGAAACTGTGGAACAAGCAAAATTGCAGTGGCCGGATGCAGAGTTGACTCTGGTAATAGGTTCGGATTTGGTGGGACAACTGCCTCGCTGGTACAAATTTGAAGAATTGTTAACACAAGTGGAGTTGCTGATCGTACCGCGGCCTGGTTATCCGTCAGAACAGTTAGATTTGTGGCAGTTGAGGCGCAGCGGTGCAGAAGTGGCGATCGCATCTTTGAATGCTCCCAATGTTTCTTCTACCTCCTATCGCGAAACAGGAGACACCGAAGCCCTAACTCCGACCATTGAAGATTACATCAATCGGGAGCATTTGTACGCATGGCACGAGGCACAAAAAAGAGAGAAAGTTGCTCATTAGCTGACTTTAAAGTAGGAGTAGATAATGTGATTTTCTCCGTCGATACCGTGCAGAACCGCTTGTTGGTGCTGTTGGTAATGCGGCAAGACGAACCCTTTATCGACTGTTGGAGTCTTCCCGGTACTTTGGTGCGACACGGAGAGTCTCTCGAACAAGCAGCTTACCGAATTTTGTCTGAAAAAATCCGGGTCAAAAATTTGTATTTAGAGCAACTGTATACTTTTGGAGAAGCGGGGCGCGATCCTCGAGAATTTACCAGGGGCGATCGCTATCTTTCGGTGAGTTATTTTGCTTTGGTTCGGTTTGAAGAAGCTGAATTAATTGCTGGAAGTGTAGTTGCCGGTGTCAGCCACCGCGTCGGCGGAATTGCTTGGTATCCCGTCCAACAAGTTCCTAAGCTAGCTTTCGATCACAATCAAATTCTCGAATACGGATACCGGCGACTGCGTAACAAACTTGAATACAGTCCCGTAGCTTTTGAAGTTTTGCCGGAGCTTTTTACCTTGAGCGATTTGTATCAACTCTATACTACTATTTTAGGAGAAAATTTTTCGGATTATTCTAATTTTAGAGCTAGATTGTTGAAATTGGGTTTTTTGTGCGACACCAAAGTTAAAGTTTCGCGGGGGGCAGGCCGCCCTGCTAGTTTGTACCGCTTTGATGCGGCAGCTTTTGCTCCTTTCAAAAATAAGCCACTGGTGTTTATCTAAATGTTTCTTGGATGACAAAGCCCAAAAACGACAGCCCCCGACTTATAGCCTTTTTCAAAAAGGTGAGAAGTATTTCTATGGTGTGTCCCTATCCAAAATTATGCCGTTCGTAGTGCGGGCGACCGTCCGCACTACGAACCTTTACGAACCTTGCTGATTGCGGTCAATCGAACGGACAGGATATTACTTATCGGGAAGAATAAACGAGCCTAAAAATTGTTTTGTTCCACGATTTTTGAAAAATGACATGAAGTAGTGGAAAGCCCAATTTTCACTTCTTGTTCAATGTCCCAGATTCATCTATGGAATCAATCTAAAATTCTTTAATCTAAAATCTAAAATAGACTGACATTCGGGGATCGATTTAGTAAGATAAGAATAGAAGCTATTAAGGAGTGACGGTGATGAAAGACCCTGATGAATGCGCCAATATTCACGAAGTGCGGGAGGAAATCGATATCATCGATAGAGAAGTGATCGACGCTTTGAGCAAGAGATTTAAATACGTCATCGCAGCAGCAAGGTTCAAAACGAGTGAAGCTAACGTTAGAGCCGCCGATCGCTTTCATGATATGTTACAGCAGCGACGCGAGTGGGCTAAAGAATCGGGTTTGAACCCTGATGTGGTAGAAAATATTTACCGCGATTTGGTAAATTATTATATTGAAGAAGAGTTGAAACATTACAAGTCTGAGTAATGCTTCCCTAAATTCACATCTAGAACTATTAGGAAATTGAGTCCGCGCGTGCGGACTGTTAGCAATATTTATGAGGTGAATTGGTAATATGAAAATTGCGATCGCACAACTCAACCCTACTATTGGTGATATCTTGGGCAACTCCAATCTAATTCTGGAGTGTGCGAAAAAAGCCAGGGTGGAAGGTGCAAATTTATTGCTAACACCGGAACTTTCCCTGATTGGTTATCCGCCGCGCGATTTATTGATCGAACCGAGTTTTATTGCAGCCGCGGCCGCACAGTTGCAGCAACTGGCGCGGAATTTGCCGCCGGATTTGACGGTTGTAGTCGGTACTGTCGTACCTAATGCTCATGCTGTTCAATTAGGCGGAAAAGCATTGTTTAACAGCGCTGTTTTGTTGCAAGATGGTGCTATTAAACAAGTTTTTCATAAACGCTTGTTGCCTACTTATGATGTATTTGATGAAGATAGATATTTTGAACCGGGAGAAAGTAGCAATTACTTTACTGTTGGCGAGTTGAAAATTGGCGTGACAATTTGTGAAGATTTGTGGAACGATCGGGAGTTTTGGGGTCAACGCAGTTACGCGGGCGATCCGATTGCTGATTTGGCAAAAATGGAGGTGGATTTGGTGGTGAATTTGTCGGCATCGCCATATTCTGTCGGGAAGCGGAAAGTGCGATCGGCGATGTTGCAGCATAGTGTCATTCGCTGGGGAATACCGATTGTTTACGCTAATCAGGTAGGGGGAAATGATGATATTATTTTTGATGGCAGCAGTTTGGCGGTGAATCGAAAGGGTGATTTGATTCAGGTGTTGAATTCTTTTGAAACGGATTTTGCCGTGCTGGAATATGACGAAAAAAAACAAGATTTAATTAGCGGCGAAAAGGGGCAAAATTCCGGTTTTGCAACTGATTTAAGTTTCGATCCGCCCTTGGGAGATGCAGAAATTTGGGCTGCTTTGGTTTTGGGAGTGCGAGATTATGTTCGCAAGTGCGGTTTTTCTAAGGTTGTACTCGGTTTGAGCGGCGGGATAGATTCGGCTTTGGTGGCGGCGATCGCCAGTTGCGCGATCGGGCCGGAAAATGTGCTGGGGGTGTTGATGCCTTCTCCTTACAGTTCGGATCATTCGGTTAATGATGCTTTGGAATTAGCCCGAAATCTGGGTATGGCGATCGAACTGTTGCCGATCGGCGATTTGATGAAATCCTACGATCGCACTCTCGCCGATTTGTTTGTCAATACAACTTTCGGGATTGCTGAGGAAAATATTCAATCCCGGATTCGAGGCAATCTGTTGATGGCAATTTCTAATAAGTTCGGACATTTGCTGCTTTCCACTGGTAATAAATCAGAAATGTCGGTTGGTTACTGCACTCTCTACGGCGATATGAATGGCGGATTGGCGGTGATTTCTGACGTACTCAAAAGTCAAGTTTATTCGCTTTGTCGGTGGCTGAATGCTGGCGGATATGCAGGGAAAGTGCCTCCGTCTCCTTCCCCTAGCAAGGAGATAATTCCGGTTAATATTATTAGTAAAGCTCCTAGTGCTGAACTGAAACCGGGACAAGTTGACCAAGATTCTTTGCCGGATTATGATATTTTGGATGATATCTTGCAGCGATCGATCGAATATCACCAATCTGTCCCAGAAATTGTGGCGGCGGGACACGATGCAGCGGTGGTTAAATTTGTAGTAAAATTAGTCAGGCAATCGGAGTTTAAACGGCGACAAGCAGCCCCTGGTTTGAAAATTAGCGATCGAGCTTTTGGTACCGGTTGGCGAATGCCGATCGCCAAAGCTTCCTTTTATTAAAGCCATCATTAAAAACTAAATGGTTAACATCGGCGGTACTTTCGGCTTCGATTTTCTCCTAGGAACCCCCAGCAGCGATACGATTAGAGGATTTGCAGGTAATGATACGATTCAAGGTTTGGCGGGAAATGACCTGATTTTTGGCGATCGCGACAATGACTTACTCGCGGGAAATGAAGGTGCTGATACCCTGTTTGGAGGCCTCTCAAACGATACAATCTATGGAGGACAAGATTCGGATTGGATTAATGGCGATCGGGGTAGCGATTTGCTAATCGGCGGCGAAGGTAAGGATATCTTGACAGGAGGCGCGGGCGATGATTTATTTGTGATTGACACAACTTCCGCCGCACCTACTATTAATGAAGCTGATGTAATTACAGATTTTGGCAGCGGCAATGATAAAATTGTCTTGACCGATCACATAAAGTTTAGCGATTTGAACATTTTTGTTTCTGACAACCAAACTGTCATGCAAAATAAAAATTCTGGCAACTATTTAGGAGTTGTTTTGGGAAAACCTAACCTGACAGAAACCAACTTTATATCGCTGTTTGGCGGGATGGATATGGGTCAACTTTTGCCAATTTCTGTGAATACTATTGTGGGCGATCGCCCCCTGGGACTAGAAGTGGCGAAAACTCCCGAAGAACAAGCAATTGGCTTAATGTTTCGCACAGAATTGCCCGAAGACAGGGGAATGCTTTTCCCGATCGCCCCCGCGCGAAACGTGCGTTTCTGGATGAAAAACGTGTCAGTCGAACTCGATATGGTTTTTCTGCGCGAAGGCGTAGTGCAAGCGATAATTCCCAACGTACCGCCGTGTTTGAGCGACACCTGCCCCAACTACGGCCCGGATGTCCCCGTGGACGGAGTTATTGAACTCAAAGGCGGAAGGGCGGCTCAATTGGGATTGAAAGTGGGCGATCTGATTCCCAATTTACCCTAAAAAGCATATTATTTTACAACAGCATTCAACATTTGTGTATCCAATGAATCCTATTGAATTAAAAATCATCCCCAATCAAACTCAAGACGGTTTAGCTTACCAACATTTGCGCTTGCGAATTGCCACTCAAGATGGTATTATCACACCCGATGATTTACAAGGTTTGAAAATTCCCGAAGGCGTTCAATTCAGCCAAGGAATTGTCATTGAAGGTAGAGGAGCTATTTGGCTGTACGGGTATTTAGTGCACGAATGCCATCCTGCAGCTTGGGTTGGATGTTACGATCCGCGATTGGAAGGTGCGGTGGTGGTAGCAACTCACAAGCACGAAGTATCAGTCGGACAGGTATTGAAATTGAGTTTGCCAAATTAATAAATTAGATAATGTTGGGTAAATTACCTGTAGTATTTATAGGGGCGGGTTTTACCAACAATCTTTCAATCACATCCACAATATTTATCAACCCGCCCCCTCTCCCCCACCTCATGTTAATTATTTGTAATAACTCACATCTTGCACCATTCTCCATAAGCTCTTAAAAACCGGGTTTCTGAACGAGAGATATAGGTTGTGATGCTAAATTTGCGGTCAGAAACCCGGTTTTTGCCACAGGTGCAACATCTCAGTAATAGCCTACTTACTAAACTGCTGTAATTAAAATTTATCCTTTCACCGGCAAAACGATCGCAAATTCAGTCCCAATTCCGTGTTCCGCGCTCACCTCAATGCTGCCACCATGTTTTTCTACCGCAATCTGATGGGCAATGGTCAACCCTAATCCAGTGCCTTTTCCGACACATTTCGTCGTAAACAAATGGTCGAATATATACTTTTTGATTTCCTCTTGCATCCCGGTGCCGTTATCAGCAATTTTAATTTGAATCTGCCCTTCCCCCAGTACCTCAGTGCAAATAGTGATGCGGTTGGGATTAATGGCAATTTCGTTAAAACTGCGTCCTAAGTTTGACTCTTCTAAGGCATCAATCGCATTGGCCAGCAGGTTCATAAAAACTTGATTTAATTGACCTGGAAAACATTGAATTTTAGGGAGATTGCCGTATTTAGTTATTACTTCGATCTGCGGGCGGCATTCGTTGGCTTTGAGGCGGTGTTTCAAAATTAAAATAGCGCTATTAATGCCATCATGAATATTAAAAGGAACTTTGTAGTCTTTGTCTCCTCGGGAAAAGGTGCGGAGGCTGGTACTGATGCTAGAAATGCGATCGCACCCGACTTGCATTGAATCAATCATCTTCGGTAAATCTTCCAAAAGATAATCGAGGTCTACCTCTTCGGCATGATTAGCCTTCTCCGATTTTGGTGCATCGGAGCGATACAATTCTAAATGTTCTATAACATCTGCCAAGCTTCTTTTAGCTTCGCTTAAATTGCCAGAAATAAATCCAATTGGATTGTTGATTTCGTGGGCGACTCCGGCGACTAAATTGCCCAAAGCCGACATTTTCTCGCTTTGTACTATTTGCAGTTGCGCTTGCTGCAAATCTTTTAAAGTTTGTTCTAGTTGTTGATTTTGCTTTTGCAAAAGTTCATCTGCTTGCTTGCGATCCGTGGCATCAACACCCAAACCAATAATCCCAACCGTCTCGCCTTGGGAATTTTTTAACTGCACTTTCGTGACTTCTATATAGTGTTGTTTGCCGTCAACTAATGTGAGAGTTTCGCTGGAGTAATGCGGCGAATCTTGGGCAAGACACGCGGCATCTGAAACCAAACAGTTTGCTGCATTTTCCCCCAGTATATCTTTGTAATGCTCGGCAGCTAAAAAAGCGCTTAGAGGCGCGCCCACATCCTTGCAAAAGGTATTGTTGAAAAAATGTACTTTACCCTTTGGATTCACCATCCAAATCCAAATTGGAGCGACATCAAGTATCGCTTGCAACATTTGTTTCTGCTCGGCAAGCTGATTTTCTGTGCGGCTAAATTTTGTTAGCAATCGCTCTAATTGTTGACCGTAATCTTGAGATTTTTTATGAAGTATAGCGTTTGATAAACTGATTGCTGCTTGGGAACACAGGAGATTGAGAAATTGCAAGCGATCGCGCGTAAAAACTCCTGCAGTTAACCGATTTTCTAGATACAAGATGCCGACTAAGTTGTCTCGATCGAGAATCGGCCAACATAACAGGCTCTGCGGTTGGTATTTCTGGATGTAGGAGTCGGAATCGCGATCGCAATTTTCAGCAATGTTCCGCACAATCACAGGTTTCAACAAGTTTTTAACGCAGTCAACAATTTTCAGGGGCAGGATATCGCTGTTTTTATCGAGTGCTGCTGATGGTAAGCCGATCGCCCTTTCGACGCCCAAACTGTCGATCGCCCTTGCTGCAGCCACTTCCCATTTACTGCCGTTTGGTAACAGCAGCGCTACTTTGTCAGCTTCTATATTTGCGATCGCCAGTTGCATCAGTTTGGCAATCAGTCGATCGAGTTCAATTTCACTAGAAAGCGCTTGACAAGCTTTTAGCAGAGTTGAAAAAACTCCGAAATCCGACAGTTGACGCGACACAGATGAATGAATAAATGGATGCACCGAGTGATGTTGATTAGGAGGTATGACGGCAGTTGCTAATGGATTTGCAGCGACTGTTGCTGGCGGCAAAATCGGCGATAACAATTGAGGATAGCGTTTTTTTAAGTCTTCAATTTTGACTGCATCTCCGCAGCGAGCATAGCAATCGCAGGCATCTATCATGTAGACTAGGGCAATTTTTTCTCTACCGTGGGAGAGGTAAAATTTAGCAGCGAGTTCGCAGGCGAGAGCTTCTTCATTAACATATTCGTTAGCTTTAGCTCCAGTAATAGCTCGATCGTACAATTCCATTGCTTCTGCTTTCTGCCCCAAAAGGCCCCGCAATTCTGCCTCAACCAGATCGAACTTGTGCTGGTAATCGATCGGGGTAAGATGCGCGGATTCTTTGAGTTTTTTCTGACTCGTCTCAACGCGCTTCAGGATTTGTTGGCGCTCCGTCGGTGCGGCATCTGTATAGGTTGCCAAATGTGCCAGCGCATCGTAAAAGTCGTGCATCATTGTTACTAGCATCACAACAAAATTTTCCAAATAAAGTTTGTCTGCATCCCCCTATCGATCTGCTTCGGATTGCGGCGACAATATATCGCGCATCTTTCGCATTTTTTAAACCGATTTTATACCGCTCTATCTGGCTGACAACAGTCAAAATTGATTCAAATATTGGGAGGTTTCATATATTAGTAAATAACTCTGATATTTTCTGGTTCGTCGAGAATTTCTGTTCGCTTAAGGACTATTTTGATCGATGCAATTAACAACTGCGATGCAACTCAGTTTTGCATTTATAGTCCGAACACCTCAAGAATTCGCGTATTTTACAGCTTGCCAGAGCCCGAGGACACTGTAAAAAAATGCTTCTTGCAAAACACAGATGCTCCCGTTTGCTGCTAGTCGGTTGCGAGTGTTTTTCGGGTGCCGCCGAGACAGCAGCCGATCGACAATCGGCGTATAATTGCGCGATCGGGCAATCTCCGGGCATTACTGTCAAATTTACTACCTCTACTGTTGCAGCCATTTTGGCCTATCCCAGTCCAGAGTCTAACTTGACAATAGTTAATGTATCTATCTTAGGGTATAAACAGCATAATTTTCTAGTGGCCGATCGCAAATTATAGTTATCTACCAAACAACATTTTATACTTAGGCGATCGAATTTAGAGTCTTTTACTTACGTGTAAATTGCTGCGTTTCATCTCAAATGCAGTTAAATTAATGCCAAATCCAAGTAGTAACACGGGAAAATAATGTCTTAAAGAATACTTTATATAAGTAGAAAGGCGTAAATATTTGTAGTTGGGATGAGGCAGGAGTCAGGAGACAGAATGCAGGAGGGATTGGGGTTTTAGCCTCATTTATCTTTCTTAACACAGTTGTGTTTTTCCCCACCGACTTACTTAATTAAGTAATTTAATATAGCTCGATCGTGAAATCAGTAAAATGGCTCCTGCAAAAAGATACAGCGCATCCCAGGTTTATATGAAGTACACCTCATAAATCTGGAACACGCTGTATATTGCTGGTTCTGTGCGAGCAACGAAGCAATCTCCAAAAGATTAATATTGCTTCGTTTCTCAACGTTATTTGAAATTAGTCGATCGCATCTGCCGCTCTTTCTGCTGCTCGTTGAGTTCTGTCAATATCTCGATTCACTTTCGAGCGAAAATTGTCCGAGGCATCTTCAGCGTTCTATTTTGCATTTCGCGCTGCATCTGTGACATTTTATTTGCCGCCGCTGGTATTATATCTCAGAGACTCAGTACCCTCTGCTGCTCTTTCTTTCGCTCCGTCGGTAGCTTCTTTAACAATCTCTTTTGCTCCCTTCAAGCCGTCGCGAGTGTTTTCTTTAAGGTTAGCAAAGCCTTCCTTGGTTTTGTCGCCAAAGTTATCAGCTTTGCGCTGAACCGTGCGAGAATTCTCATTCACCTTGTCGCCAATTTCGTCAAGTTTGTCGGACGCATCTTCTTTTACCCGCCGCACATTTTCGCCCACATCGCTGCTAGATTTGGTGTCGATGCGGCGCTGGGCTTCATCTTTGAGAAGCTGAGCTTTTGCTTCTGCTGCTGTAACAGTTGTGTTTCTGGGATCGTCATCGCTGTATTGATTCTGGCCGCCTTTATATACCGAAGTTACAGCCTCAGAAGGCACTTCTTCTCTAATTTGGTCGGAGGTTTTTGCCGCCATCACATCAGTTTTTGTTGCGCTCCCATCAGTTTTTGTTGCGCTCACATCAGGGCTACTGCAGGCCGTACTCACTAATACTAAAATGCCAGCCAGAAACACTGTTAAAATTTGTACAGCTCGATTTTTTTTCAGAAAAGCAGTTAGTCTGTTCATAAAAATGATCCTTTCTATTTCTATTGTGATATGCTCTAATTCCTGGTAGTTTTGTAGATGGCTAGCATTACAAACTAGAGGAACTTAAACACTTTTTACAATATATAAATAATAACAGGAGCTTTTCATCTACCTCAAGTTAGATTCCTCAAGTTGTAGTCATTAGTCATTAGTCATTAGTCATTAGTCATTAGTCATTAGTCATCAGTCATCAGTCATTAGTCATCAGTCATTAGTCATTAGTCATCAGTCATCAGTCATGTTTTGCTGTCGCCTCCGAGCTTTCCGTACAACGTCATCAGTTCGATTGAAGATGGAAGAAGAAAGATGGAAGACTTGACAGGAAACAGGAAACAGTTGACAGCTTGCCCGAAAAGTCCGTTGTTGGGTTGATATTTGACTGATGCAAGATGGAACAAAAAACGGACAATCCTCCATCTCATACCAATTATTAAAAATCGTAGTTGTGTGCGCCGGATACGGCAATGCCTTTTCCCTGCTTGGCTGAGCGTTTGGCGGGAAGTGCGCGCTGGGTTGAAAGGTTTTGTGTTGTGGGAGTAAAAAAAACCTTCTGGTCAAGAACCAGAAGGAAGGAGGTGTATGATCTCAAGTACAACAAGGTCTTTAATCCCAATTGTGGCGACACGGGGCGATCGCCCGCATCTGTCTAATGGCTGAAAGTATCTGCACAGTTGCTATCATTGAATCGCTGTTTTTAAGCTCTTGCAGAATTCGCCTACCGCTGCTAAACCCTCTTCTGGAGTGCCTTGGGCCAAGCGTTTAACAAAAGCACTGCCAACAATCACAGCATCTGCACCCCATTCTTTGACTTGTTGAGCGTGTTCCGGTGTCGAGATACCAAAACCGACACCGATGGGTTTGTCGGTGATGCTACGAATTTCTTGCAGCAACTCTTTTGCTCGCGTTTCTAAGCCTTCGCGCACTCCCGTAACCCCGGTTACGCTGACTAAGTAAATAAATCCTTGAGACTGGCGGGCGATCGCTTCTATGCGATTTTTGGGACTTGTCGGAGCAACTAATAATGTTAGTTCAATCCCTAATTTGTTGGCTGGTTGGATGAGATTGTCGGCTTCTTCTAAGGGCAAATCGGGTACAACCAATCCCTGAACTCCAGCACTTTTGATTTGCTGCAAGAAGGTTTCTATACCTCGGTACAAAATCGGGTTGTAGTAGGTAAACAGAATAATGGGCGATCGCAAATTCGGACTAACTTTGGCTACCATTTCCAGCACCGGATCTAACCGCGTTCCCCGCTGCAGGGCCCTAGTAGCAGCAGCTTGAATCACCGGCCCGTCAGCTAGCGGGTCAGAATAGGGAACGCCAAGCTCGATCGCATCAGCACCGTTATCATCCAAAACTTGCAGTGCTTTAGCCGTTGTCTCCAAATCTGGGTCGCCAGCAGTAATAAAAGGAATTAATGCACATTTGTTGCTCTTTCGCAACGTTTCAAAACAATTAGAAATAGTCATTAGTTATTAGTCATTGGTCATTGGTCATTAGTCATTAGTCATCAGTCAATAGTCAATAGTCCTTGGTCAATAGTCATTAGTTATCAGTGCCGTCATCGCTTTCGAACCTTGTCATTAGTGCGAGATTAAGAACTCGCTTTCCATCCTCAATCATTAGTCATCAGTCGTCAGTTGCCCGAAGCGAGCGACATCCTCGCACGCCTAAAAAACACTAATAACTAATAACTGAGGACTAATGACTAATGACCAAGGACTAATGACTATTGACTAATTATCTTTTTCCTGCTCAATTTCGGCTTGAAGTTTGGCTAACTCTTCAGGAGTGAGTGCATCTAGCTGCTTCTGCAAGACAGCATCTTTGTACTCTTTCAGTTGCTCGCTGTAGGTCATACTTTGAGTCAGGGCTCGAAATAAATAAGTCACCAGCCAGCCAATCAAGCCAGCAACCAAAAATAACTGACTCCAAATCCCTGCATTCATGCTGTCGAGTCCGGCGAATTGCAGTAGCAAGTAGACTATGCCACCTGCTACAAAAAAGCCGAGACTGATTCCAATTACGTCAATACGTCGCATTTAGGCTTCAATCTGCCGCCGTTTGGGGCGAAAGTTCAAAAAGGGAGCTAGGAGAAACATACCGGGGAAGAAGAAGAACATCAAGAAGTACATGAAGCCGCGCTCAAAAGACGTGGCCACGTACCAGCGGCTGTTCAGGTAAGCGTAGGTGGCGGCCGGTACTACCAGGAGGTAGGCTCCTGCTAACACGGCGTAAAGCAGCAAGGTAATATACATAGATTTGCTTTAGGGGAATAATAACAACGGTAAGGGGGCACAGACGCTCCGCTAGCTGGTTAACTATTGTACCGCTTGGGGAGATGCAGCGCGAGTTTTGAGAATTTTTAGATTAGGGGTTGCGTAAATTGGGGTTTTGGTTGTAGAATAAAAGGCTGTTGCTGTCAGTGAATCAAATCCACAGCAATTTGACTAAAGGGGGGTGTGGCGGAATGGTAGACGCTACGGACTTAAAATCCGTTGACCCGAAACGGTCGTGTGGGTTCAAGTCCCTCCACCCCCATCAAATTTAGGTTGAAAGTGCGATACACGCCGATTCTCGACTTCTGAAAAAAATCGTGAATTTGTGTGTATCGTGTTTTAGGCAGCCACAAGCAAAGCAATCACAAATTCCGTACCCAGTCCGATTTGGGGATGGATCTCAATTTTGTCTTGATGCTGGGCAAGAATTGCAGAGGAAATGGATAAAAAATTTTACCTGGCAATTAGTATTTTCGCTTAATTCGGGGCTGTGGGCCCAACTATGGGCTGACCTTGTTTTTCGGTTTCTGCCAGTTCTAGGTTCAATTCCAGCAGTTTTGCTAAAATATCGTCGCTGTCAGTAAATCCGTAAGCTGCATTACATTCGCGATCGAGCGCTTCATGAAGTTTATAAAGCTGACTTGTTGGTTCTTCAAAAAAATTATTGTAAAGTTGAGTAATTCCCCACTGTTTTGCTGACATTTGTTGAGTGCGGTAAAATGAAGCGCCATAGCCTTTCTCATTCCTAAACATTTTCCGTTTTAATACTGTAACAACAGGTTTTAATCATGGTAAAGTCTCAGTATGAGGGATATTCCGCCGACGAGCAACACACAGTCGCACGCGGAGAGAACTTTGGAACTGCCAAAGTGTATGCACAAAATGCACAGTCATTGCTCAACAAAGCGACTGGATTTATCAGCGCTTACGATTTCACGCTGAATCCTTATCGCGGCTGTCAGTACGGATGCAGTTATTGTTATGCTGCTGCTTTTAGCCCTAATTCACAGATGCGCCAGGATTGGGGGAATTGGGTAATTATAAAGCAAAATGCAGCGGAAATTTTAAAGAAAGATTTGCATATTTGGTACAAGAAAAACCCCGAACGACCACCTAGCATTTACATGAGTAGTGTCACAGATCCGTATCAGCCCATTGAATCTAAAAAACTATTAACTAGGTACTTGTTACCAGTGATGCTTCCCTATCAGCCGACGCTGGTTATCCAAACTCGAAGTCCTATGATAATTAGAGATATCGATATTTTACAGCAATTTCAGCGGTTGCGAATTAACATGAGCATTCCCACTGGTAGCGAAAAAGTGAGGAAAGATTTTGAACCAAAATCGCCGAGTATTCCTGCAAGACTCAAAGCTATGGCAAAACTAAGAGAGAGCTTTCCTTACCGAGAAAATTGCGAAGTCAGATTTTCTATAACTGTGACGCCACTACTCCCTACCTTACCGGAAGATGAAGCTAATTTTATTAGCAAGCTGGCAGTTGTAGATCGGGTGGTGATTCAGGATTTTCATGCCAGCAACGGGCGATCGCTAATTGCGTCAACTCGCGAGGAAGCATTAGCTCTTAAACAAAAGTACGCTTGGTGGTACAATAGCGAACAAGAGAGTTATCGCAAGTTTAAAAATAAATTAACTGTGATGCTCCCGGATGTTGAAATTATGGAAGGTAAAGAGGGATTTGGCTATGAGTAATCCGCTAGTAAATTGGTGGCGTTCCCATCAGTTTAACGAAGCCGTTAAGAGTCAAAATAATCGACTTGCCAAACAACTGTTAAAACAAATAGAAAATTCCGGGGTACAACTCTCATGGCAGCAGAAGCTATTTAAAGAGCGTCTACAGCTTGAGAAGTTATTGCAGAAAAAAAATGACCGCATCAAAGAAGGCGATCGGCATTTAGCAGAATTAGAAATACAACTAAGCTTCGGGCAACTTGACGATTCTCTGGCGCAGATTGATGAATCTACCTTGTTTCCCGACACAAAGTTGATTGAATATATTTCAAAAGCTTTCAAATTGATAGAATGCGATGCAAGTATGATTCAATGCACTGGCATTTATGAGAAAGTTTTTAACAATTTTGAACAACATTTGGCGGGATTTATCAAGAATGAGCTTAATAAGTATAACCGCGAAAAAAGCAATGTTGATTATTTACTTAAACAAGCTATTGACGACATACAAAAACTGAAAGAAGGACAAGATCCTCAATACAGTTTTGAACTAAGTCCTCACATCTATTTAATGAGATATTTCCTAGATAACGTCTACTGTACATATCTAGCTTGGTTCCTGGTTTACAAAGCAGGGTTGTTGCCAACTAAACTTAATATCCTCGATATTGCGGCGGGGCCGGGTACTGTTGCTTGCGGACTTGGTTTGTTGCTACAAAGCACTAGCGACTTTTTTTCAATGCCACCAATGCACATATCCTACTACTCTTTGGAACAGCAAAAAGCTTTTCAATATCGCGGACTCCAGTTTTGGCGGCAGTACATGGAACCCCAGGCGATGAATGCTTACTTTCGTTTTGACACTTCTAGTATCTTTGATGGGGAAAATCAATCTAAAAGACTGCCGAAAAAATTCTTTGATTTTATAGTGATTTCTCACTGTTTTTTTAACGATGAGGAGAGAAGAGAAAAATCCCTTCATATTTACAAGGATATATTTACAAGCAGCCTGAATGAGTCGGGTTACGTTTTGCTAATTATTCAAGAAAAAAAGTTGCTGATACCATACAATGTTCGTCGAGTTGATAATTGCCAACAGGAGTTAAGTGTAGTACAACAATTTGTTGATGAGCTGGGCTTAAACTTAGTTTGGTATAAATATTTAAATTCAATCGGTAGCAGGACATCCCATCCAAATTTTGGAAAATTTGCTAGAGAAAATTTACCTGTCCAGAAATTTATCAGTCCACTTTTCCGCCAGCACCTTAAATTACCTTACGATCCGCATTATGGGCTTGATGATTATGTGATACTAGCAAAAAAATGATAAAGATACATCTAATAAATCTTAAAAAAAAGTGTAGATTTTAACATTTAATTATAAAAAATTGTGATTCAAAACTCGACTGAACAACCTACAAATAACATTCAAACTGGATGGCACGGCCGCCTCAATTTAGTCTACGCCAACCGCAGCGGCGCAACTCAAATCATCCACAATCAAATGCAAGCGCCCCTCAAGGTACAGCGCCCGTTTTATCCTGAAGGGAAAGAGGTTTGTCACAGCGTCATTTTGCACACGGCTGGGGGAGTTGTCGGGGGCGATCGCCTTTCCAGCAATTTTCATCTCCAACCCAACACCAAAGCCTTGATTACCAGCGCCGCTGCTAGTAAAATCTATCGTAGCAGCGGACTAAAATCACAACAAAATATCGATATTAAACTAGAATCTGGTGCTAATTTAGAATGGCTACCGCAGGAAACAATCGTTTTTGACGGCGCAATTTATCAGCAAAATCTGCGGGTAGAATTAGCACCGACAGCGAGGATTTTGCTGTGGGAAATTACCCGGTTCGGACGCAGTGCTAAAGGCGAAAAGTTCTTGTCGGGAGAATGGATCTCGCACACCGAAATCTGGCAACAAAACAGCCCTCTATGGATTGACAGACAATTGCTCAAAGGTGGATCGCAAATGCTCGAAAGTCCTCACGGTTTAGCAGGAAAACCCGTAGTTGCTACCCTCGCTTGGATCGGCGAACCTGTTACAGCAGAACTCGTGGAAAAATTGCGAGCTTTGCCATCTGAGGCAACAATTTATCCGGGTAATTCAACCGTCGGCGTGACTCGTATTCCTAACGGTTTGCTGTGCAGATATCGCGGTTCATCCACCACCGCAGCGAGAGACTGGTTTGTCAGCATTTGGCACTTGTTGCGCTTATCTTTTTCAGAACGCCCTTGCTGTTTGCCCAGAGTTTGGATAAAATAGGGTTTTCTGAATTCAAAAATTGTATCATTGACAGCTACTTCGATATCAAATTTGATGTATAATTGATAGCCGAACTTAAGCAAATAATGCGATCGCCCTTACCAGGATAAAAATGCAACTCACCCCCCAAGAAAAAGACAAACTGCTGATTTTCACCGCCGCCCTCGTAGCAGAGCGCCGGAAACAAAGAGGCTTAAAATTAAACTATCCAGAAGCACTAGCCTACATTTCCGCCGCGATTTTAGAAGGAGCTAGAGACGGCCTCACCGTCGCAGATTTAATGAGCTACGGGACAACTCTCCTGACGCGGGAAGATGTCATGGAAGGGATACCGGAAATGGTGCACGAAGTACAGGTTGAGGCGACTTTTCCCGACGGCACTAAGTTGGTGACAGTCCACGATCCGATTCGTTAAATATTCTACCGCAACAACTCGCAGGAGATAGATATGATTCCGGGAGAAATGATTGTTTTAGCAGGCGAAATTGAATTAAATGCAGGGCGTGAAACAGTGCGCTTGCTTGTAGGAAATACGGGAGATAGACCGATTCAAATCGGTTCCCACTATCACTTTTATGAAGCGAACGAAGCCTTGGCATTTAATCGAGAACAAGCAAAAGGAATGCGGCTGGATATCCCGGCGGGAACGGCAGTCCGATTTGAACCCGGAGATGAAAGGGAAGTGCAATTAGTACCGTTTGTCGGCAGTCGTGAAGTCTACGGCTTTAACGGGAAAGTGAACGGTAAGTTAGATGGGTGAGACTTGTTTGCCGAGTTCAAAAAGAATAATTAGTAGGATTATAATTCGATATGTCAGATCAAATTAGATTGTGGGAAATATCAAAGGATCAATTGAATGAAATTACCGTATCTAAGTTAGACTTAGAATCGCGTTTGGAAATCTGGTTAGATAATGATATTTCAATCCTAGCAGACGATCTCTTGGTCATTGGTCGGCAAGTGATTACTGATTATGGTGGAAAGCTTGACCTTTTATGTATAGATAGGAACGGAGATTTAGTCATTGTTGAGTTAAAGAAGGACAAAACATCAAGAGAAGTAACAGCACAAGCCTTGGATGATGCCTCATGGGTTAAGGATTTGTCAAAGGAGAGAGTTACAGAAATTGCCAATGCTTATTTACTAACTAAAAATGGCAGTAACTTAGAAGATGCTTTTTGTGATAAATTTAGCTCAGAATTCCCTGATATCTTGAATTATCAGCACAACATTATAATTGTAGCTGCACAGATAGATAGTAATTCTGAAAGGATTATTAAATACTTGTCAGAAACTTATGGTGTGAGAATCAATGTCGCAACATTCCAGTATTTCCGTGACTCAAGCGGTAGAGAGTTACTAGCAAGAAAATTGTTGATTGAGGCTGAAATAAAACCTGTAAATACATCCAAAAAAAATCTCAACTTGACCCTAGAACAATTATCTGAAATGGCAGATAGCAATGAAGTTGGAAAATTGTATAGACTACTTTATGACGAAGTTGTACCACATATATTTTGGATAAATACAACAACAAAAGGTCTGGCATTGAGAGAAAGATGTCGAAATGGCAAACTTATCTTAAATCTTTTGTTAACTGAAAGTACGCCTAGGAATGGTCTAAAAGTTAAAGTATACATAGATAGAATTTCAAACTATTTAAACATTGATGCAGAAGAATTTGCTAATTTGTTACCTAACTATCAAGAAATAGAACAAGATGATTCCTTTGGTTTAATTGCTGAAGGATTCTTTAAAACAGAAGAACAGGTTAACCAGTTTGTGGCAAAATTAAATCAAGTAAGGAGTGGATTAATATGAGTTACAGAATGGATCGTCGCGCCTACGCGGAAACTTTTGGGCCGACAACGGGCGATCGCGTCCGGTTAGCCGATACAGAATTATTCATAGAAGTTGAACAAGACTTCACAACCTACGGGGATGAAGTTAAATTTGGTGGCGGTAAAGTTATTCGCGATGGTATGGGACAGTCGCCTATTTCTAATGCGGACGGTGCTGTTGACACGGTAATTACTAATGCTTTAATATTGGATTGGTGGGGAATTGTTAAAGCAGATATCGGTATTAAAGACGGGAAAATTTACAAAATTGGTAAAGCCGGAAATCCTTACATTCAAGATAGAGTAGATATTATTATCGGGCCGGGTACAGAAGTTATTGCTGGTGAAGGAATGATTCTCACGGCTGGGGGAATTGACTCTCACATTCACTTTATTTGCCCGCAACAAATAGAAGTGGCGATCGCCTCTGGAATCACTACAATGATCGGCGGCGGCACTGGCCCCGCAACGGGTACAAACGCCACCACTTGCACTCCCGGCCCTTGGCATATGTACAGAATGCTGCAAGCAGCCGACGCTTTCCCGGTGAATTTGGGATTTTTAGGTAAAGGAAATAGCAGCCAACCTCAAGGATTGGTCGAACAAATATTCGCCGGTGCAATGGGTTTGAAACTCCACGAAGATTGGGGAACTACGCCATCGACGATCGACAATTGTTTGAGTGTGGCTGACGAGTACGACGTGCAAGTTGCAATTCACACCGATACTCTCAATGAAGCGGGATTTGTGGAAGCGACAATTGCGGCTTTTAAAAATCGGGCAATCCACACTTACCACACCGAAGGTGCTGGCGGCGGACACGCACCGGATATTATTAAAGTCTGCGGCCAAGCTAATGTTTTGCCTTCGTCTACTAACCCGACTCGCCCTTATACTGTCAATACTTTGGAAGAACATTTAGATATGTTGATGGTTTGTCACCATTTGGATCGGGGGATTCCTGAAGATGTGGCTTTTGCTGAGTCGAGAATTAGAAGGGAAACTATTGCTGCTGAAGATATTTTGCACGATTTGGGCGCGTTTAGTATGATTTCTTCTGACTCGCAGGCGATGGGAAGGGTTGGGGAAGTGATTATTCGGACTTGGCAAACGGCTCATAAAATGAAGGTTCAAAGGGGGAATTTACCCCCCCTAACCCCCCCTTATCAAGGGGGGGAAATAGAGGGAGAAAATGACAATTTTCGGGCGAAGCGGTACATTGCAAAATATACAATTAATCCGGCGATTACTCACGGAATTAGTCAGTATGTGGGTTCGGTGGAAGAGGGGAAATTGGCGGATTTGTGTTTGTGGCGGCCGGCGTTTTTTGGGGTTAAACCGGAACTGGTAATTAAGGGAGGGGCGATCGCCTACGGGCAGATGGGAGATGCTAACGCTAGCATTCCGACGCCGCAGCCGGTGCATATGCGGCCGATGTTTGGCAGCTTTGGGGGGGCGATTGGGGCGACTTGTTTGACGTTTGTTTCTCAGGCGGCGCGCGATCGAGATATTGCCGCACAGCTCGGTTTGCAAAAGCCCACTGTAGCAGTTTCGGGCACGCGGCAAATTAGTAAAAGAGATATGAAACTCAACGATTATTTGCCACAGATGGAAGTCGATCCAGAAACCTATGAAGTGAGGGCGGATGGGGAATTATTGACTTGCGAACCGGCAACTGTTTTGCCAATGGCGCAGAGATATTTTCTGTTTTGATTGGGATACCAAATCCGGCTTTGTTATTCCTTATTCGCGGACTAAAATATCGAGTAGGAACAGGCCGGAAAGCCTGTTCCACAAACAATAAATTTAATTGTGGAGTGTCCCGCCGGCCCCGAAAGCCCCATTGAGCGATCGCACTATCAAACCCTGACACACAAACCAAAAATAAAGTGCAATATTAATCCCGCTCAACAACTTCGGAATTCCCTCCAACAAGCTCGAAAAAATCTCGTTTTTCAAAGGCAGCGCTTCTGCACAAAAGGCAACAAATAACAACCCAACGCCGCTCAACAGTAAAGGATAGGGAGTTAATTTAATTTGCCTCCTAAAAACCAATCCGTATGCAATTGCCAGCACCGCATAAAATATGACAATTGTCACTTTAGGAAAACCCGCACGCCCCAGATGAACGTGGGTGCGAAAAACTTCATTGAACAGAAAGCAACCTGCAAACAGTGCCGAATATAAAATAAATCTATTTTCTGGGCGATTTGGTTGAATAATTCTCAGCAATCCAAAGGTAAAAACGCATACCATTACTGATAAATAAAATAACATTTGAAACGCCAAGAAAAAGAAACCAGCACCCGGATACGTGGTAGAGCAAGGCGGCAAAAATAACCCTTTTACCGAAGAACCGAATAAACTCAAGCACACAGTTACTAGCCCAACTAACAGTAAGGTTAGGCTGTTGAACAAAAAAACTGTTTTATAATTTCCCATGACTCATGAGTAAAAACTACTGTCGCGCTCAGCTACTTTGGATTTAAATTGCACCTTGCAGGATGCGTCAGCTAGCTGTTTGACAGCATCGAGAAACTAATAGCTGAGCCACCCTAAAAATTACCAATTCCCCATCCCTCCGCTTCGCGCTCGCCCAATTCCCAATCACCCGTGCAATTCTCCACTTGGCATAATTGTACCGCGCCACTGAGCTCCCGCTAAATTAGCAGTGCTCAAATCGGCTCTCATCAAATTTGTGCGGTGCAAAATTGCCTCCCGCAAATCTGTTCTAGCCAGGTAAGCATCAGTCATATCGGTTTCAGTCAAATTTGCTTGATTCAAATTAGCTCGACTTAAATCAGCCCTCACCAAATTAGCTCGACTCAAATCAGCCATAACTAAATTAGCATTGCTCAATTTAACATCAGGAAGAAATGCACCTCGCAAATTAGCACCAGCCAATTCAGCATCAATTAATATAGCTCTTTCTAACTTAGCATTTGTCATAACAGCCCAAGAAAAATTTGTTTCTACCAAAGTTGCTTCAGTCAAAAATGTGCCATTTAAAATAGCTTCGCTCAAATTCGCCTGAGTCAAATTTGCTTCCCGTAGAGATGCTTCAGTCAAATTCGCTTGACTGAGATTAGCTTTAGTCAAATCTGCACCTAGCAAATTGACGCCCCGCAAATCTGCACCTTGCAAATTTGCACTCCGCAAATTTGCACCCTCAAAAATTCGCGGCTCCTTACGCAAATTTGCACCGCGCAAGCAAGCGCCTCGCAAGTCTGTAGCTTGCAAATTGACTCCTCGCATATCTGCATCGCTCAAATTTGCATCGATAAAAATTGCTAAAGAGATGTTGGCTTTGCGACAGTCTGCACCTTGCAAAGTCGCTCCGTGGAAGTCTGCATCGGACAGATTTGCTCCGCTCAAGTTGGCCTGATTTAAGTTAGCACCGCACAACTTGGCATTAGTTAAATTTGCGCTCTGAAGGTTAATTCTGCTCAGGTATGACATCGTTAAGTTTGCACCCCAGAGGTCAGCACTGCTTAAATTTACACCAATTAAATCCGCGCCGCTGAGGTATACGCCTCTGAGGTTCATACCTTGAAAATCTAGTTCTCCTGATGTATATCGCCTTAAAATTTCGCTGGCATTCATATTTGTTTTGAATCTGGGTAAAATATGCTATTACTTAAATTTTTGAATTTCAGTCTTTGTCTTGCAAACTTAGTTTTTGTAGCCGCAAACTTCTGTCGGGAGCATCTCAGTTTGGCCTTTTATAGTGCGAGGGTCCCCGATCGCGAACACAATACGCGATCGGGGACGCTCGCAGGCTAAATAAAAAAAAGCTTTTTGCTAAACACCAGATGCTGCCATTCTGTCGGGGATGTAATGAGTTTAATTCACAAATTCTTGAGTCCAAGCGACTGTTTTGTTGCCTACCTGTCGCCCGTGAATTTTCACGCGAGTCAGATATTTTGATTTTAAAGTACACAGTTTTTTGTGAATGTATGTAGCTGTAGTCTCTTGGTTTGGTAATTCGGCAGACTCTAAAATAACGTGGAGCCAACCGTCTTTAAATCCGGCTATAGCGGTAATTCCTTTAGGCTGTAGCAATTGATTGATCAATAGGGCGATCGCCTTTGGCTTGCCTTGTTGTGCCATTTCCACAAGCTGATACTGATTTGGTTTCTCTGGGGAATTAGGCGGCTCTGTTGCTGAACTGTTTTCGGCAATATTTTCGGAGGTTTCAGAAGGAGAGTACCCGCTTTCTTTTGACTCTACTTCCTTCAGAATTTCAATTAATTTGTCGGTAAATCCCTGAACTTGTTCTACATAATCTCTGAGATTTTTATATTTCAAATACAAACGTTCCTCTGGACTTTCCGTAGAAAATTTTCCGTTCAAAGCAGCTTCTAACTCGCTGAATATCTTTTCTATTTGATCCGTTGCTGAGTTAGCACTTTGACTGACCAATCCTGTCATTTCTTCTTCCAATCCCAACTTACGCTTGATGGAATCGCTAATATTGATAGTAACTGGAACGGTCGGCTCGTAAATTTCGATAACTGTCGGGGTTTCTGAAACTGGTAAGGTTTCTACCAAGTCTTTTCCGAAATTTGCCGTAGAATTATTGCTGCTGGTTTCGGGTTGTTTAAACTTGGTATTTTCTGCCGTGTCCGGCACTAAGCAAGTCTGCTCTGGGTCATAATAATAGTGAGTGGGAGCAGCTTGAATGATGTGAGTAATATCGCCCGACTCAAAATAATCGTTGTCCCTGTCAACCGGCTCGTTTTCTTGATAAAAGCTGTTGTTTAAATGGGTTCGATCGTAATCTTCGGTAGCGGAATCTTCGGCTCGATCGTGTTCTTTCTGTGGAAATTTTGCGTAACAATAATTCATCGCTTTGATAATCACGCTAGCCACTTGGTCGGATTCGTCTGTGTTGTCGAGACTGTCGGCAGTTCTGTACAACTGAGATTCGAGTTCGGGCAGACTGCTGCAGACTTTAAACAGTTGTCGCAGCAGATTGTCAAGTTCTTGACTTTTTAGCAGCATCCAGTCGCGCTCGCTAAAAGTGAACTGGTGATAAAGAGTAGAAAAAATGAGGATTTTCGCCCTCAGCGGATTTGTTTGCTGTAAAATTTTTTGTCGGACATCAAATAGATCTCCGGGGTCTCTTTCATTCAACTCCTCTGGTGGCAGTTCCGAACTGAAGTGTTCGTCAAATGCAGGTGCTTCATAACCGCCAAAATTAGATATGTTTGTTTCTAATTTTGTGAAGTCTTGGTATTCGTAAAGCCTGCTCAGTTGGCAGACGATTTGATCTGCCATTAAAGCGTACTCGGTTTTTTTATTTACCTTAGCAACTAGACTGCTTAAAACTGCTTCAATATCTTCTAACTTGTTGTATTTAGCGCAGAGTTCTTGGATTAAACTCTTTACATCGGCGCTGGCGAGTTTGGTCGAATCGTTTTCCCAACACTCTTTACAAGCAAAAAATATAATTTTTTTTATGCGCGAGAGATTGATGTCTTGTTCTAATTCGCGAACAACTTCATCTAAAATAGATAAAGCTTGCATAGTTTTCCTCTCCAAAAAATACCCTGTCAGTCGATTTGAGATTTGAGATTTGAGATTTACTTGCATTGCCAGTGATTCACCGGCACCCCAACTTGAGTCTAAAATTTTAGGACATCCACGACTGTCCTGCGGGGGCTTCCGTTTTTGGCGGGGTCAAGATGCAGTGGATTTTCCATTTTAGATTTTTCGACTTTGCGAGCGAACAAGTTTGAGATTTTCGATTGACTTGCAGCTTTGCGAATCACCGGATTTCAGCAAGGGTCTAAAATTTTGCGATAATTCACTACTTATAGCAGTTATCACTCTCGATGAGGTATCGATAGAGCCCTCAATCTAAAATCTCAAATCTAAGCCTGTTGCTCACCTTTTTGAAATAGGCTATAGGTCTGGGCTTGTACTTGTTTCTGGCGGGTCAGCAATAAATAATACAATTATACCACATTTGATAAATGCAAGACTTTGATGCGATCGTAATTGGTAGCGGTATTGGCGGCTTAGTCGCAGGCTCGATGCTTTCTCGCTACGGGAAGCGGGTACTCGTCTGCGAGAGCCACACCATAGCGGGCGGGGCGGCTCACAGCTTTTGGCGCGGGGGATTTCACTTTGATTCTGGGCCTTCTTTTTATTGCGGTTTGAGCGATTCGCAGTCGCTCAATCCTTTGTCGCAAGTCTTGAATGTGTTGGAGGAATCGATCGCAGTAATTGCCTACGATCCGCTGGGCCATTACCATTTCCCTGAAGGAAGTTTGCCAGTTTATGCTAATGCGAGAAATTACTTAGATGCTGTAGCTAAATTCACACCGCAAGGCGCTATAGAATTGCAGCAATTTCAACAAAATCTATTAGTTGTGTATGACGCTTTGCGTGGAATTCCGGCTTTGGCGCTGAGATCGGACTGGCAATTGATACCTATGTTGCTGTCTCGGTACTCGCCTGCTTTGCTGAAGCTGTTACCGTCATTGGGGGCGATCGCCAGTTCGGCTGGTACATTAATGGATAGAGACGTGCGCGATCCTTGGGTGCGGCGTTTGATCGATTTGGAGTGTTTTTTGCTGTCGGGCTTGAAAGCCCACGAAACTGTCGCGCCAGAAATTGCTTTTATGATTGGCGAACGATCGCGAGTGGCGATCGAATATCCTGTAGGAGGCAGCGGTGCGATCGTCGATGCCTTAGTTCGAGGCTTGCAGCGGTGGGGAGGAAAATTGCGATTGGGAACACCAGTCGAGCAAATATTAGTTGAATCCGGCAAAACCACGGGCATTCGCTTGCAAAACGGCGAAATTATCCGCGCCCCAATTGTCATTTCAAATGCCACCGTTTGGGATACTTATACAAAGTTACTGCGGCCTGAAGATTTGCCAGCAAGCTACCGAAAAACTGCCTTGTCGGTGCCAGCAATCAACAGTTTCATGCACCTGCATTTAGGCATTAAAGCCGACAAACTCGAAGGATTGACCGGCCACCACGTCGTCGTTCACGACAGCACAATCGACATTACAGTACCCGGAAATACCTGCATGATTTCAATTCCGACAGTGTGGGATCAAACTCTAGCGCCGCCCGGACATCATGCCATTCACGCTTATACATTGGAACCTTACGCAGGTTGGGAATACGGCGGCGGTTATCAGGAAAAGAAACAAGGGCGATCGCAATCTTTGTTCAAAGCTTTAGAAAAAATTATACCGGATTTGCGATCGCGAATAGTCTTAGAGTCGATCGGCACACCGCTAACCCACGCCCGATATTTGCGCCGATATCAAGGAACCTACGGGCCTGCAATCGCCGCCGGAAAAGGCACATTTCCCGGGCCGCAAACCCCAGTCAAAGGCTTGTATCGAGTGGGAGACAGCACCATGCCGGGAATTGGCGTTCCCGCCGTCGCAGCATCGGGTATTTTGTGCGCCAACACCCTGGTAAATTCCGATGTGACTGCACAATTTTTGTAAACTAGCAGCAACAGGTTGGTAGTGAAGACTTTAGTCCTCTTGAAAATTATCAGAGGACTAAAATCCGCAGGATCGAACACTTTATCCACCAGCGGCAAAACTGCCCATAATTGCGATCGACAAAGCCAAACCTGGCAACAGCAGCACTACTAACATCAAAGCATCGTGCGAACTCATAACTTTCTCCTGATACCAACGTTCGACATCCTATCACAAGCCCCCAGATTTCGCCACGTCCTTAACAATTAAAACCGACATATAGATTCAGGATTGACAGGACAAATCTTATTCACAATCGGATTTCCGCGCAAGTCAAGCGCCGTCAACCTTTGCAAATATTGCAGCCAACCGATTTCAGAAATTTGATTATTGTACAAATCGAGCAAAAATAAGTTATTCAAAGCTTGTAGCGCCCCACCCTCCGAAATCCGATTGTTGAACAGATAAAGTTGAGTCAAATTAGTTAAGGATTTCAGCGTACTGATGTCTGATATTTGATTGTTACCTAGGTTTAGTTCAACTAAAGCAGTTAAATCTGCCAAAGGACTAATATCGGATATTTGATTTTGGAATAAAACCAGTCTTTTTAAGTTATTTAAAGCTTTTAGCGGAGTTAAATTAGATACTTTATTCTCGAATAAAAACAGGGTGTGTAGATTGTTCAAAGAAGCCAGCGGGCTGATGTCTGATATTTTATTTTTGTAAAGATAGAGAACTTTGAGTTCAGTTAAATTTGCTAAAGGAGCGAGATTGTGAATTTGATTTGTGTAGAGAATCAGCGCTTTTAACTTAGTTAAATTTTCCAAGGAACTGATATCGGATATTTGATTGTCAAACAAGACAAGTTCCGTAAGATTAGTTAAAGCAGCTAGGGGAGTAATGTCTGATATTTGATTGGTATCTAGAACGAGTCTAGTCAGATTAGTAAGAGATGAAAGCGGGCTGATATCTGATATTTGATTGACATCCATTACCAGAGTTTTCAGTTTAGTTAAAAATTGCAGGGGAGTGATGTCAGATATTTGATTGCTGTCGAGGATCAAACTCGTAAGTTGAGTGAAAGATGAAAGGGGACTGATATCGGTAATTTGAAGTTGTTTGAGATTGAGTTCTGTTATACTAGAAAGCAGTTCATCGGCTCGATCGCATTCGGCAGTATCTGATATTTGCAACAGTATATCTACGGTATGTTTCGCACCGGGAGAAAGATTTTCTTTATGCTTGCACCAATCAGGAAAATTACTATAAGTTGTTGTCATGGAATTTGATATAGCCTTTCTTAGAAAGATGAGGTACTATCAGGCATAGGGGATAGGGCATGGGGCATGGCGCATAGGGCATGGGGCATAGGGCATATCTCACCACGCTTGAGAACCGCTATATTTCGGATTTTAGATGTCATTCCTAAACGCATCAGCACCTTCCAAATATAGTTTTCTCAGGTTCGTAGTGCGATTAATCGATCGCCCATGACACAAGTCTTAGATTTGGGATCAGTATAGCAACTCTTTTTAATTTGTGAATTAAATTTTTGGCATATTTTGATAATTTTTAGCAAAAATTGTGTAAAGTAATCTTAACAGTCTTGATTCTATCGCATTTTGCAGGAGCAAACACCAAATTATGACACCAGAACTAATTTTCAATGCGGGTAATCTGTTTGTTTTACCTTTCTGGGCAATTATGATTTTATTGCCAAACTGGGGAATTACCAGAAAAGTAATGAATTCCTTTATTCCGTTTGTGGTGCTCGCCCTCTTGTACATATATTTATTTGGTAGCAGTCTGACGGCGGAAAATGCGGCGGCTTTGTCCAATCCAAAACTAGCAGATATTGCTAAATTTTTGGGGGAGGAAACGGCGGCGGCTACGGGATGGATTCATTTTTTAGTCATGGATTTGTTTGTCGGGCGATGGATTTATTTGGAAGGACAGCGGACAAGAGTTTGGACGGTTCATTCTTTGGCTTTGTGTTTGTTTGCAGGGCCAATGGGATTGCTTTCCCATATTGTAACTGCTTGGATTACTGCCAAGTTTTTTCCGAATTCTGAGGCGGCGGCAAGTGTTATATCAAATCCGTTAGCATCGGAATAGTAAATTCAGGCGTTGACTGTTGACTGTTGACTGTTAACAGTCAACATCATGAGGATTGCAACCGGAATTGATATCACTTCACAGGACATTATCTGCGTTTATCGGTGTTGCATCTACCTGACATCTGCGGTTGCTGTATCAATTCAGTGATTCATGCAATTGTTCGTTTATTCAACAGTAGACACAAGGCGCGCCCTAGGAAGTCAACAGAATTTTAAGAAGTGGCTAGGGGCAGGACTAAGCGGGCGACAATTGCATTATTTTCTAACCTTTCTAAGGAAAATTCTCCCCCCATTAAGCGTACCACTCGCTGACAAATTAAAAGATTTTGGACGATCGACCTATGTGACGAAACGGCCAGTATATCGTGGTGGGAACCGCCGTTGAAAGCAGCAATTAACTGTCGATCGCACTTTCGACCGCTATCGAGCACAGACACCTCTAACAAATCTTCCCCCAACAGTACAGAGCGAATCTCAATCTTGTCACCAACTCCAGAGCGCCTGCAAGCCAACGCCAGCAATTCGCACAGGATCAAATCCAGCTTGATGCTGTCAGCGCGAACGCTCAAAGTCTTGCCCGCAGACACCGACACAGCAGCCTCCGTGTTGACTTCCAGCAAGACTTGCGACTGTTTGATACCGGCGGCCGCGCGATCGAGCGATCGCCTCAACCAAGCGCTCACAGACACCGCATCTCGTGCAAATTGCAGCCGCCACTGTTCGTGTTTCAACATCAAATGAGTTGACCCCAAAGCATTGCCCATTTGTCGCAAAACCTGTTGGTAGCGCAAAGTTTTCAGAGCATCCTTTTGTTCCTTCGCCGACTGCAAAATCGACTGGCTCAACTCCCCCAACTCCTTCATCCCCGCTCCCACAGTGCGGTAAAAATCCTCAAAACGGCGCAGCTTGTACCAGTTGAGCATTTCCAGATCCAATCGCTGCGACTCAGTGGCAGATTGCACCGCCAAATACCTGTGCCACCAAGCCAACTGAGACACCATCGAACTCAGTAAATTCACCGACAACTCAGACCACTGGCGGCCCTGAGCGTCGGCAACCACCACAATGCCCGTCGGAGCGTGTTCTGGGGCTGTCTGCAGTGCCACCGCCATAATTTCGCCAATTCCCGGACTGCGGAGCCACCGCTTCGTCGCCAGCGGGACTTGGCTCAAGTTCAGTTGCAGCAAGCCTCCTCGCGCCAGGGTTTGCTGGATCAAAGCATCTGTTTGCACGGGAATCTCGGCATCGGGATTGAGGGCAAATACGGGATTGGCCGCTACCGATGCAGAGATTGAACCCAACTCCTGGCCCGGATGCCAAGTAATGATGGCTACTAAAGGACAGGAAATTATCTGGGAAATTTGTTGAGCAAAGTTACGATCGAGCTTTTGCAGTGGCAACTCTGGGAAAATTACAGGCGAAGCAGATTTCTGTTGCCCGAATTGCACCTCGCCAGAATGCTGCAAAACCGCTAACCCAGATTTGAGCGATCGCGAGAATTGCTGATATTTATCGATTTCCGAACTTTGCTGCCAAGAGTGCAAGATTAATCCTAGCTGTTGGCTGACTATTTCAACTAATTCTCGCTCCGCGCGCTTCCAAGTACGAGTGGCGCTGTGCCCAACAACCAGCAAACCCTCGATCGATTTTTGATTTTCGACCGGCGATTTGGGATTGCTGTTTTCGGACTTTGCCGTTTTCCCCCTAGTGTTCGATGCCAAAAGCGATCGCACCCCCGACTCCGCCAGCACTTCCCGCCAAGCTCCCAACCGCCCGTCTTCCTCCCAATTTTCAATCCCCAGAGGTTCCCCGCACTCTTGCAGCAGCAGCCTGTCAGCCGCATCGAGAGCTTTGAGCGGCGAAGGCACTGGCCTGCGGTTGCGGGGCAGATTTTGGGAGACAATTTCAAAGCAATTTTGTTCTTCACCGTACAGCAACAGCAAAAAATATTCGCATTTGAGCCGAGAGCACAACTTTTCGGCAGTATTTTTCAAAGTCGCCTCCCAGTCAGCATCGCTGTAGATGGCGCGAGCAATGCCGGCAGTTAAATCTCGATCGAGCTGTGTTTGCTCAATTTTCTCCTCCATCTCCGACAGAGGAGCAGTCAAAGCCACCAACTCCGCCACTCCCCGCAAGTAATGTTTTTCATTGTCTTGCCAAATCCGCGCCTCCGTCGCTTCCACTGCCAGAAATCCCAACAATTCGCCTTCGGAAACAATCGGCGCAGCCAACAGAGAGCGAGCGCGGATTTGCTGCATCAACCGCCCAGTCAGCTCAGTTTTCAGAGAACTGTGAGATTCACCGATCCAAACCATTTGTTCTGCAGTCAAAGCCTGATAAAACTCGCCCAAGTCTTGCACCGTGATGCCCGAAGCCGGTCGCCCTGGGCCCAAACCCGGAGACACTTGGCGGTTGCTGACTCTACGCCAAAAATAGCGCCGCTCTGCCTCGAACCAATAAACATTAGTCCGCGCCGGCTCGATAAATTCATGGGCCTGTTCTACTACCGCTTGCAAGTATTGATCGAGCGATCGCAATTCCCGCAACTGCGAAATCAGCGCTAATAGAGACTCATCCGGGTGTTTGACTTGTTCTCGCTGCCAATCTTTTTCTATTTGATAAAGAGCAGTTGCCAGCGCTCCAAATACGATCGCCAACTGCGTTTTTTCCTCCGACTTTGGCGACGCTCCCCACTGATCCGTCCCCAGCAAAATCACGCCGTAGCAGCGGTCTTTGTAGCGCAGCGGAAACAGAGTCGTGCCTTGAACGTTGAAAGTTTGAGCTGCCTTGCGCCATTCTCCCGCTCTATTTTCCGATCGCAAATCCGGGACTCCCACCGGGCGCAGTTGAATCACCACTTGTTCGAGCAAATCCCCTGGATTCAGGGCAAACCGCTGTTTGAGAAAAGACAAGTCGCCGTTAGGAGTCATGCCGCCTTTCCCGAACAATCGGTGAGCTTGTCGATCGTACAACCCGATCCAAATCAACCGCCAATCAAATTCCGCTTGCAAGTAACCCAGAGTGGTTTCCAGCAACACTTCCACATTCTCCTCTTCTCGCAGAGTTTGGAGAACGCGCTCCAGGCCCGCCATTTGTTCGTCTAAATCCTTCGATCTTTGCTCATGCCCCATTTTCCAACTTCCCCACACCTTTGTCCAATTTCAAATTACCAACTTAAAAAAATTAAAAATTAAAATTAAAAACAATCAACCTATAATATAATCGTCTCAATTATGATTCAATCTCAAACATTAGATAAAGTCGATGGAAGTTGAAGTAAAAATCTTCGCTTCATTGTCGTCGGCTTTTGAATATTTTTATTTCCCTTCTAATTTCTCATTTGTCAAGTGCCCCAGGACAAGTCATTGGATATATATCAATCTAGCGTGCGCCCGCTGTTGTTTTCCGTATTGAAAACCGACGCCGAGTGGCTGCACAACCGCACTCTCCAAATTCTCGAACTCGCAGCCAGAACCCAGTCAAACCCAGCAACCAGCCAAATGCTCTGGCGATTGCAAAAATCTTTGGGAGTGCAAGATTCTCGCCTCGAACAATCGAAGTGGGGAATAAGCTTCAAAAACCCTGTCGGCTTGGCCGCCGGATTTGATAAAAACGGCCAAGCAGCAGACATTTGGGCAAATTTTGGCTTTGGCTTTGCCGAAATGGGTACAGTCACCAGCCAAGCGCAGCCGGGAAACCCCCAACCTCGCTTGTTTCGCTTAGAGGCTGACAGCGCAGCCCTCAACCGCATGGGCTTTAACAATCAAGGAGCCGCAGCAATGGCCGCCCGGTTTGAGGCTTCCCAGAAACAGTCAAAATCCGAGGCCTCGCGTTCCATGCCTCAGTCCCCTTACCCCATCGGCATCAATCTCGGTAAATCTAAGGTAACACCGTTAGAGCAGGCAGCCGCCGATTATTTGGAGAGTTTTAAGCTGCTCAAAGATTGGGGGGATTATTTTGTAGTCAACGTTTCATCTCCAAATACGCCTGGATTGCGATCGCTCCAAGATGCTGCGGGACTCAGCACAATTTTGGAAATTTTGCAACAAGAAAACCGGGGAATCAAGCCAATTTTAGTCAAAATTGCGCCGGATTTGGAGATGGAGGATATCGCATCAATCCTCGACATCGCCAAAACCTACCAACTAGCAGGAATTATCGCCACAAACACCACCATCCGGCGCGACGGATTGAAAACCCAAATATTGCCAGAAACCGGCAAACCAATCGCCGAAGAAGCCGGCGGAATTAGTGGAATACCAGTGCGGGGGCGATCGACAGAAATCATCCGATTTATCTGGCAATATACAAAAGGCGAACTACCCATAATAGGAGTTGGCGGCATTTTCACCGCCCACGATGCTTGGGAAAAAATCGCCGCCGGCGCGAGTTTAATTCAAGTCTACACAGGTTGGGTGTACGAAGGCCCTTGGATGGTGCGCCGAATTTTGGAAGGTTTGCTGCAAAAATTAGATGAAAAAGGATTTAATTCAATTTCCGAAGCCGTTGGTTGCGAAAATATTAAATAATTCCTCGTTACCAGGAAGAACCTGGTAATGCACCAGAGGCGAGGCTATGCCTCTATTTACCGGATACAATATCAATTTTCTGCATCTTATTAAAATCAGGAAAAGAATTATGAACACACAAGAAACAGGAGTTCCTAGAAACACCATGTCAGGCAGCTTGTTGCTGGCTAAAAACTTAGGTTTTGAACCCCAAACAGTGATAGATGTCGGTGCCGCATTGGGAACTTTTAACCTCTACGAAACCTTTCCGAATTCGCGACACTTACTAATTGAACCCATCGCCGAAAATGAACCTTATCTCGCCAAAATTTGCCGGAAACTCCCAAGTGCAGAATATATTATTGCTGCAGCCACCAAAAAATCGGGAGTTTTCACCCTCAATGTCAGTCCCGATATGCTGCACTCTTCAATTTCAGAAAATCGCGTTACCGACAGCAGCAATCCTTATTTGAGAAACATACCTGCAATTACGCTGGACGGAATATGCAGAGAAAGAAATTTACCAGGCCCGTATTTAATTAAAGTGGATGTAGACGGACAGGAATTAGATGTTTTAGCGGGAGCAACGGAAATTTTGCAGCAGACTGAATATGTAATTATTGAAGTTACTTTATTTGGTCAAATGTATGATGTCATGAGTTTTATGAAGTCCCAAGGATTCGCAGCTTACGATATTGTTGATTTGGGATATCGTCCGATTGATGCAGCATTGTGGCAAGTAGACATGGCTTTTGTCAAAGAATCTGGGCGCTTTAGAAGAGATAGTCATTACGCGACAGGAGAGCAGGATATCGAACAAGTTAACTCGTATCTCAAAGCTTATCGGGAAAGTTTCATCAAGCATATTGAAACTAATTACAGCGATGCTGTAGAGCCGGAACCGCAGGTGAGTCAAGCTGTTTTGAGCGATGAATATGTAATCATTTAACTCAAGTTTCTCGGAATGGGGAATTAATATCATTTCCGGTTAAATCGGCATTATTCAAACAGCCAACAGTCAACAGTCAACAGTCAACAGCTTACAAACTTAAAAAAGGTATATTGACTACTTCTCCGGCAATTTCTCCTAGCTGCACTTTTAGCCCCGGGCCGCCCGCTTTTGTGCGGATGTAAGCAAGACCAAAAAAACCGGATTCGGTTTGCACAAAACTGGTGAGTTTGCCGACTTTTTCTTCTGCGATTGTGATGATTGTTCCGGGTGCAACTGCGCCGCTCAATTCCACGCCCCAAAGTTCCTGTTTTACTCCTTTGTAGGTGTTCAATCTGGCAATTGTTTCTTGACCGATGTAGCAACCTTTGTCGTAGGAAATGGTGTTTGACAAACGTGCTTCTAGGGGGTTGTAATCGTCGGTGAGTTCAAAATCGGGGGCGGGGCGGCCTTGTTCGATTCGCAGTTGTTCCCACACGCGATCGCCCATCGGTACGGCCCCAGCTTTGACTAATGCTTTCCACAAGTGGGCTGCATCGCTGGCTGGCGCAATTAATGTGTATCCGGGAGTGGCTAAACCGCTACCAACAGCAACTCGAACGCCTCCTCTTTCTCCCTCTTGGTAAGGGGGAGAAAGAGGGGAATTTTCGATCGTTTTGTGAGTAGCGTAGGGTTGATTTTCCAGTTCGCTAACTCCGAGTTTTTCTAATAGTTGAGTGCTTTCCGGGCCGAGGAGACTGAAAGCGATTGTTGTATCGGTTAAATCTGTTAATTCTACGCGATCCATTGGGAAAATGTAGCGATCGAGCAATTCGAGGAGTTGGCGGCGGCGGTTGGCTGAAACTAGCAGCAGTACAGCATCTTCTGTAGCATAGGCGGTGGCGAGGTCGATCGTCCGGGCGGTGGATGTGAGGAAAACGGTGTCGCAACCTTGACCGGGTTTGAGTATGTTAAAGTTATTGGTGCTTTGATTGTGCAGGAACCGCAGGCGATCGCTATCGGAGATTTGAATGCGTCCCCAGTGAGTGCGATCGTACAAAGCCGCACCTTGTTTCGTTGCTGCGATGGCGGCTGCGTCGTTACCAAAACTGACTGGGACTGTTTCTGCGGTTGTTAATTCTGCAAATGTAGCGCCGGCTGCGGCTTGAATGTCGTGCAATTCTTGAATCATAAGATTTTGTTAATTGTTGACTGTTGACTGTTAACTGTTGGCTGTTGGCTGTTGGCTGTTAACTGTTAACTGTTAACTGTTAACTGTTAACTGTTGACTACTGACTAATGACTACTGACTAATGACTAATGACTACTGACTACTGACTACTGACTACTGACTAATGACTAATGACTACTGACTACTGACTCAAATTAGCGAAGATTTCTTGTATTAATTGGCTGGCTTTGGTATCAAGACGATTCCAATCTACATCGCCTGTGTCTTCTTCAATCAAGCTAGTATCAATTACAACTTCTTGGCTTTGCATGGGAGTGTGGGCTGGCGGGTAGTTGACAAAGCAGATTTGATAGCAAAGTTCCCAAATATCGACGGATTTTTGCTCGCCTTGATGCTCTAAAATTAGTTGATAGCCGGGAATTGGAACCTCCACGTTTTGATAAGTTCCCGTCCAAGGGGACTCCTCTAATTGTTTGCGGATGTTGTCGAGGACTCGGATCATGGCGGGCTGCATGAGAAGTTCAGCTTGCTTCCAGGCGATCGGGCTAGTTATCTTAGGCTTCATATACATCGTTCTAAAAAAATTTATAAATTAATTTTCCTGCATTGCGTACTAAATTCTGGGACATCTGCCACAAAATGTTAAATTCACTTTAATACAAAAGACAGGGCTGTTGAAACTGCGTTTATAACAACAAAACCCACCTGCTGTGGGTTGAATGCGATCGCCCTTAAAAATTACATTACTCTCTTTACACCGAAACTCAATGTTCGGCGAGCCGTCGATTCGCGAACCAAAGTTTCTGTAAACCGGGTTTCAACCGCCGTTTTATCTTCTTTTCAATTGGGTATGGGCGATGTAGGATTTGAACCTACGGCATCCTGCGTGTAAAGCAGGCGCTCTACCACTGAGCTAATCGCCCAATTGCGCTTACAGGGATTTATCATATCACAGTATCCCAGAAAGATCAACTAAAAAAATCATAAACTTTCAATGCCCTCTGGCCGCACGCACGATCGAATCACTCTATGGAGTTTGCCCTTGGTGGCAGCCCTCACCTTTGGCCAGACTCAGAGCAGCAACCTGACTTTGCTCGTTTCCGGCAGCTTTTTATTCGGCGGGCTGATGTTTGGCCCCGACTTGGATATCTACTCCTGCCAGTATCAGCGCTGGGGATGGTTCAAGCCGATTTGGCTCCCCTACCAAAAAAGCTTGCGCCACCGCTCTTTTTTGTCCCACGGGCCCCTAATCGGCACTGCTTTGCGAATCTTGTATCTCGCGATTTGGATCGCGGTTTTCGGAGTGTTGGGATTGGTAATTGCGGAAAAAATTGGAAATTTAGCCGGGAATTGGCAGTCAGCGGTTTTGGGTTACGGGCGATCGATCTCGGAACACTACATCGAAATTTTAGCAGTTTACATCGGTCTCGAATTGGGCGCGATGAGCCACTATTTGAGCGATTGGGGCGGCTCGGCTTACAAAAGATTCAAAAAGAAAGGATTGAGCGGGCTGCGCTCTCCCAAGACAATTAAGAGGCGAAAAATCAAAGCTCCCCGTCGCACATCTAGCAAATCTAACAGGTGAACAAGTAAATCCACTTATAGATTAAACGTAAAATATGGCTAGCGCTCAAGCTTGCTGTCTTCCGTCTTCCATCTTCCATCTTCCGTCTTCTTTCTTCCATCTTCCATCTTCCGTCTTCCGACGGACTTACATCCGTGACATCCGTGACATCCGTGACATCCCGTACATTGCTCGTTGCCGAACTTCCGTCTTCCGTCTTCCGACGGACTTACATCCGTTACATCCGTTACATACCGTACATTGCTCGTTGCCGAACTTCCTTCTACTTAAGGTAAATTTTAATGTCTAATTCCCACAGCCGATCGCTCGCTGCACTCGAAAACTTGATAGAAGTTGTGGCCGCGTTGCGATCGCCCGACGGCGGATGTCCTTGGGATTTAGCCCAAACTCCCGAAACCCTAATTCCTCACATCATCGAAGAAGCCTATGAAACCGCCGACGCGATTCGCAAAGGAGAGAAAGAGGCGATCGTCGAAGAATTGGGCGACTTGCTGTTGCAGGTAATTCTGCAAGCTCAAATTGCCAGCGAATCCCATCAATTTACCTTCGCCGAAATCGCTGGGGGAATTACCGAAAAACTGATTCGGCGACATCCCCACGTTTTCGGGGATGTAGAAGTTAACAGCGTGGATGAAGTTAACGAAAACTGGGAAAAAATCAAAGCGGCAGAAAAAGGCACAAATTCGGAAAAGCCACCAACCTTAGCCTCGAAAATGAGCCGTTATGCTAGCACTTTGCCTCCCATCGCCGCTGCGGCAAAAATCTCTCAAAAAGCTGCGGAAGTGAGTTTTGATTGGGACAATGTAGACGGTGTTTGGGATAAGTTTCATGAGGAAATGGCAGAATTTGAACACGCTCTAAAACACGAGGATCGGGCGGCGCAGGAGTCGGAATTGGGAGATATTATGTTTGTGTTGATTCAATTGGCTCGCTGGTACAATTTAGATGCGTCGGCTGCTTTGCACGGAACGAGCGATCGCTTCGTGCAGCGGTTTGCTAAAGTTGAGGCTGCGTGCGATCGACCTTTGTCGGATTATCCGCCCGAAGAGTTAGATGCTTTGTGGCAGCAAGCTAAGGCAATGCTGGCGAAACAAAAGGGCGAGAGGTAATTTAGTCGTAAAGCTTCGCATCGTTGTACGGCGGATGTTCGCACGCAATGTAAAGCGCGTTTGTGAGTTCTAGCGCTTCCGCTGTCACCGGATCGATCGGCTTGAGGACAAAGCATAGCAGAGAGAGCGATCGCCAATCCAAACTTTCTAACTTCCCGCGTTCGTAGCGACTAACAGTAGCATTACTAATACCGACATCTTTTGGTACAGGATCTCCTGCTGTCCGAAACAGAGCGGCCTCATATTCTTTTGTGACCATTTCTGTTTCAATAATTGACCAGCCCCGAATCTCTCTAGCTGCTTTCAGAAGTTTGCCCAATCTACCGCGTCCTGTATCCGTAAATCGCACAGGGCGCAGTTTTTCCCGATCGACGACAGCCTTAAAGTCAAGAAATCCCGGCATTTTACAGATCCAATTTAACTATTATGTCAATCCTACGCCTCGACGTTTGGGTCCCAAAATTCAGTTCCGACCAAAAGTAAGTCTTCTAGAGTAAGCAACCGCTTTTCAACCGGGTGAACTGGTTCGAGAACATCGAGGAACAGCCACAAAAGATCGGGTGCAGGCTTGTTGTAATAGCCATTTTCGATTCTCGAAATGCCTGCAATGCTGACCCCCAAAACTTTCGGCAAAGGCTCTCCCCCTAGATTATAAAATTGAGCCTCATGCTGCTTGGTCTTTTCGCTCAGTTCGTGAACGCTCCACCCCCTAGCTTCCCGCCACGATCGCAGGAATTTACCCAACCGCCGCAGGCCGGTATCAGTAAATCTCCGTCTCAAGTATTCTTTTTCTCGCTTAGCTTCTGCTACAACCATCAGTCATCACCTATCTGCATAAAGCTAAGCTATCACGCCTGACTTTCTAGTTTCATTTTTTAAGTTTGCAAATCGAGCATATTGTGTTACAATGTTGGAATAAAGATAAATAGACAGCCATGACAGCACTGTTTCGCCGCATCCAACCCTCGAAAAAGCTCCGCATCACCGTCAGGTCGATCGCCCAATTCCTCAAAATCAACCAAAATCTGATTAAGCGAGTCGAATCCTGGGCTTTCGTGGTGTTTGTGCATCGGCGAGACAAAGGCGGACTATTTATCTCGTACCGCAGGCTGGAAGAGTGGCAAAATGCGATCGCCCACCAAATCCAAACTTGCCCCACCCTTTCGCAACTTTCACAGCTCAAAACTTCGATTCAGTACGACACCCGGAAATTCAAAAAACAATACCTTCAAAAAACCCTTGACTTTTTAAATCAAATGTGTATTGAAAAACAAGAGGTTCTCGAAATGTGGGAAAGCTCAAACAGCATTGCTTCGTAGCAGAAATCAGGCAGATTTCCTAACAATAGCAACCGCGCCCAACGGTGAAGACGCTGTTAATTGCTCATCAAACCATTGCGTTCGATTCTTTCTTCCATCTTCCTTCTTCCTGATGACGTTGGACGGAAAGCTCGGAGGCGATAGCACTAATGACTAATGACTAATGACTAATGACTAATGACTAATGACTAATGACTAATGACTAATGACTAATGACTAATGACTTCTGCAAAAACAAAAGCGAAACATTTGCGAGCAATTGCGAGATAAAATCACCCCAAAAATCACCCGCAAACGATCCGCTACATCGATCGCGATTTCGATCGCCAAAGCAATTAAGACATCGCTTGAGCGATATAATCAAAATAAGGAGCAGCTTCCTTAGCATCATCTTGATTTAGCAAAGCCAAAGCAGCTTCCTTCAAACAGCGGATAGCTTCCACCATGCCAGGAACAGGAACGCCCAGAGAATTGTACATTTCCCGAACGCCAATTAAACCAATACTTTCGATCGGCTCTTTGTCACCGGCCAAGATACCGTAGGTAATCAGGCGCAAGTACCAGCCGTAGTCGCGCAGACACAAAGCCCGTTCGCGCTGGCCGTAAGCATTACCACCGGGAGAGATAAAATCAGGGCGTTTTTTCCAGAGTTTTTTGCTAGCTTCTTCAACAATTTTTTTCTCACTGTCAGACAGCGCAGTAGCAATACGCACCCGCTGTTCTCCCGTCTTAAAAAAATCATTGATGCTTTTGAGTTCGCCGGTACTGGGATAACGAAGTTCGTCATCGGCTTGGAGAATTAATTGGCTAACTACGCTCATTGTTATTCAAATTTGAGGATATTTGAGAAAAACATTCATTGACATTCCCATCTTTTTAAGATGAGATTCCTACTGAGGATACTTACCTTGCTGCTAACATTTATCAATCTTAGAAGTAGGCGGTAAATCTCAGTAAGCGTTATGCTTAGTGACTAAGCCAGTTTCCTTGTGTCCCAAGGTACTGTGGGAAAAATTCAAAAACTGCGATTGAGAGTTTGAATGCCGGCAGACATTTAGACTGTTTGACGAGTTTTGTCTGCTTGGCCCTAATAGCATATCGCACAGGTTCGATCGAGGGCAATCTACCGGCGTTACAGCAGCCGGGGCTCGGAAGCAGGAATACACTCTGCAATTGAGCTTGAGTGCGATGGCTTACTTCAATCTGAGACAGCGATCGTGCGTTACTATCTGAAATTTTACCACGACTGCTTCTAACGGCTTCCAAAACTACTCAGGTATTTGTTAATGACCAAATCTAAATTTTCCACGCGCAACTCGACGAAAGTGGCCAACCCTTGTCAGCAAGGTCAACTGGTTGAGATAGAAATTACCGACTTGACAGACACCGGCGACGGCGTTGGCCGCTTTGGCGAACTCGTGGTGTTTGTTCCCGATACCGTGACGGGCGATCGCATCCTAGCGCGCCTCGTGCAAGTCAAATCCACCTATGCTACAGGTAAGCTGGACACACTTCTGGAAGCATCCGAACACCGCATCCGAGCCAATTGCATTGTCGCAGATAAGTGCGGCGGCTGTCAGTGGCAGCACGTAGACTATGAATACCAGCTTGCAGCCAAGCAGAATCAAATTATTCAAGCCTTAGAACGGATTGGCGGATTTAGCAATCTGCAAGTCGATGAAATATTAACGGGAAAAATCGAAGGATTTCCCCAATTTTTGGGATACCGCAACAAAGCAACTTATCCGGTAGCAATTTCTGCCACAGGTCAAGTGCAAGCAGGTTACTATCAAAAAAGCACGCACAAATTAGTCAATCTCAATCAGTGTCCGGTGCAAGACCCGCGCCTCAATCCGTTATTAAAAGAAGTCAAAGAAGACATACACTGGAGAGATTGGCCGGTCTACGATGAAAAGAAACATACAGGAGAATTGCGTCATTTGTCTCTGCGAATCGGACGGCGCACCGGGGAAATGCTGCTAACTTTAATAGTTCGCACGGGAGACTTGCCGGGAATTGAAGCACAAGCGGCTGAGTGGCTGAAACACTATCCTCAACTTGTAGGTGTTTGTTTGAATGTGAATTCAGCTCAAACTAATGTAATTTTTGGTGCGGAAACTCGCTGCATTGCCGGTCAGTCCGATCTGCGAGAAAAATTTGCTGGCTTGAACTTTCAACTAAGGGCAGATACTTTTTTCCAGGTAAATACTGAGGCGGCCGAAGGACTGTTGCAGGTGATTGTCGGGGAATTAAATTTGCAGGGAAATGAGGTTTTGGTTGACGCTTACTGCGGCATTGGGACTTTTACTTTACCGCTGGCCAAACAAGTCAAAATAGCGATCGGTTTAGAAGTGCAACCTGCGGCGATCGAGCAAGCTAAGCTAAATGCTGAATTAAATGATGTGAAAAATGTCGATTTTCAGGTGGGAACTGTAGAGAGTTTACTGCCTGCTTTGGGATTGATACCGGATATTGTGTTGTTAGATCCGCCGCGTAAAGGGTGCGATCGCGCGGTGTTGGAAACAATTAAGGAAATCAAGCCAAATCGGATTGTGTATGTTAGCTGCAAGCCTGCGACTTTGGCTCGCGACCTGAAGATTTTGTGCGAAAATGGGGATTATAAGTTAGCGCGGGTGCAGCCGGCGGATTTCTTTCCTCAGACTTCTCATGTGGAGTGTGCGGCGTTTTTGGTGAGGTGAATGAAAGGGCGATCGGTTTTGGGAATGAAAGGGCGATCGCCCTAAGCTACCTTGGGGCAAATTTCGACTTTGACAGTCATGCCTACTTGGTTGAGCATTATAATCAGGGTGTCAACGGAGAACTGCCCAATTTTACCTTGAGTCAAAGCTTTGATTTCGTCGCTTGACTGTTTGAGATGTTGAGCCGTTTGGTCGATTGTCCAACCGCGATGTTTAATCTGATTTTGCAGGGCTAGCATCAGTTGCGATCGGATTAGTAAGTTATCAGCTTCTTGGGCTGAAAATCCGAGGTCGAGAAAGATATTATCAGCCGCTTGGGTAATGGTATTTTTGCTCATTGTTCAGACTCTCTTAAATTCAAACGATTTTGTAAAAGTTGTTGGTAGCGTTTCTGTCCAACTTCGAGATTTTTCTGGGCTGTCTTCTGGGTTTTTTTCTGGAACGCATGGAGAACGTAAATAGCTTCTTCAAATCTAGCAATATAGAATACCCGATAGGCATCTTCTGTCCGAATCCGAATTTCTTCAACGCCTTTGCCTACTATCGACATGGGTTTAAAATCTGATGGTGGTATGCCCTGCTGGATAGTCCAAAGTGCAAAACCAGCATCTTTTCGGGCTTCTTCAGGAAGAGATTGGATTTCTTCCCGGGCAGCACCAACCCACCGAATCGGTTTGATGGTCATCGGGTTTGTTGAGAATCAAATACTGTAATAACTGTAACATAGGGGATGAAGATTAGGTATTTGTGGTTTGGGTTAGGGCCGATCGCCCTTCAGTTAGATTGGTTTGTTGAGGTGCGATCGCTTTGTTTAATTCTTGTGAATTTTGCTGACTGTTATAATACTATTTGTGCTAATGTCCTGTAGAGATAGATCCAAAAAGCAATGACATCAGCTTTAATTTATCCTCATATCAAGAAAGTAGCGGGTCAACCCGCACGGTTGCACCGGATACCCCGCGTGCGGGTTGCTCAGATTGTCATGGATTATCTAGCTTACGGTTGGTCAGTGGAAGAGATGTGCCGCCAGCATCCTTATTTGATGCAGTCGGAGGCTCATGCAGCAATGGCTTATTACTTCGACTTTCAAGCTGAAATTGAGCAGGAGATTCGGACGGAATGGGAGCAGGTACAACAGGAAAAATCTCTGCTTTCGCCTTCACCATTTTTCGTGAGAATGCGTGCTAAGGGGTTGTTGTAAGTGGCGATCGCTCTGTACATGGACGTTCACATTCCGCAAGCAATTACTGAACAGTTGCGCCGTCGTGGCGTGGATGTTTTGACTGCGATCGAAGATGGTGCGACAGAATTGCCGGATGACGAACTTTTGGAACGTGCCACTCGGTTAGGGAGAGTATTGTTTACTCAAGATATCCTTTTTAAGGCAATGGCTCAAGATTGGCAGCATCAGGAAAGACTGTTTGCTGGTTTGATATTTGGACATCAGCTAGGCGGTACGATAGGACAATTTGTTAAGGATTTGGAACTGATTGCTTTAGCTTCGGAATCTGATGAATGGATGAATGCTGTTGAGTATATTCCTTTTTAGTCAGTTGTACTCTCGATCTGGCGATCGGCTTTCAAGGTGTCACCCTTAAGTTTTTCTATCCTCTTGAGTGTCTATCCATATTTAGCCTCCATTTTCTACTAGATTTACTTGTTAACAGTCTGATTGGCGAACTTCTGAAGAATTCGCTGACTGGGGTGAGCCGAAAGACTAACCAGTTTGTTGACAAGAGCTACAGGGAAAAGAGCTGAATCATACATATCGCAGTGTAGAGCTTCGACGTTTTTCAATATTATCTGCAAGTTGGGTAAATCAGCAGCGCTGGGTGTTTTCTTCAGTTCCCGCACAGGCATCGAAACAACATACATTTGTCCTCCTCTTGTCTTAAAAATGACTTTATGTCCGTAGTTGCTTGTAGAAGCATAAGCTCGGCTAGGATCTCCTGTACCTGGCAAAATGTATCGATAGATGTAATCGTCAGTTAGAATAAGTGCTTGTCCCGGCTCTAACTTGTTCTGAATTTCTTGGGCATGATCGACAAAAGCACCACTTTTTTCTAAGCCAGCTAATAAAATATTGTGCTTATCGAAAAGCCAATTAACCAAATCATTCATTGGGTCATGTAGTAGAGCGGTTTGACCAAAAAATCCTGTCGGTCCATCTTTGATAAAAAGGACTTTCTTTAGCATCTCTGGTTGAATATTCAGCAATTGACGAATCAGATGAATGATAATTATATGTTCGATAACATTCAATAAATAACCTAAAATTCCAGCAGCTCCTGTTTCCTCTTCAATCACTTCATGAAGCCTAAAGATATCAGTTAAATGAATTATTCCTCCTGTTTCTGGACAGGAAAATGTATAACTTCTGTCCATATCTATCTCTGACAAGACAACTTGATTTCCGTCTTGACTTAACGGGTTAGTTGCCAAATTCCATCTCTTATCTTTTTCGGTTCTCTGTCCTTGCTTATAGCGACGGAATATAAACCATGCTAGAGTATCTATTAAGCTATGCTTTTCTCCTAGATTATTTTTGCTAAAAAACTCAAAGATAGCTTTAAGAACACTACCTTCGAGAGTATTTTCATCCTTAAAGCGAAGATTTCTGGTTGGCAGAGCTAGTTTTAATCGTTCAATATTTCTGAGCTTTGCCATATCTTCTGGTGCAATAAAGGCTGCTGCATCAATTTTGGCAAGCTCGTCCAGCTTAAAAAAGAGAGCACCGAACTGTAGAAAGTGTATGGTATTTGAAGGAAATCCCTTGTCGAGAATAACCTCACTGTAACCGCCATCTACAGCAATAATTGCCTCTACAGGATTATCTTGAGAATGGTCAAAATCTACAGTAAAATCTGTTAGCAGAAGATCATCATCTTTTTCAGGCTTATAAAGGCGATCCATTACAGCTTGTACTTCTGCATCGTTAATGATATGATGATGCGAAGCCTTGCTTGCCCCTTCAAAGGGTCGTCGGTTGTTTTTACTTGGATATCCCATAATTTTGAGAGATTAGTATTAGGTAAGTTAATTTTCAGGGGGGAAGCGATCGATCTGGACTGGAATAACAAAAGAGTTACTGTAGGTTTTCATGCGGACAAAACCCTTATCTGTATCTTGGCTAAAGCGGATTAAACTCTCGGTAAAGTCACTAAAATCATAGTATTTGCGTAGTTCCTTAATTTCATCTTCATTGTTCAAATGAGAGATAAACCAGTTTTGAGTAGCTTTGAGAATGTTACTACTGATAGAGCTTACCTCCTGAGTTGCATAGATGAGACCGAGGTTGAGTTTGGCTCCTTCCTTTGCTAGCCTGTTATAGATTTGTGACAAATCTTTATCATCTTTTTTGGGGAAGAGATTGTGAGCTTCTTCAAAGTAAAATTGAATGAAGTTATTGGGCTTAGTATTCGTAAAACGGCTAATAGCATCAGTGAAAATACGCTGACAGATTCGCTCACTGAACATTGCCTGAATTTGAGGATTGCCAATAGAAAGATCAACAATGATAATCTTTCCTCGTCGCAGTTTATTGAGAATGTCTTGATCAAACGGGTCTTGAGAAGTGCTGGTATGCTGGTCGCGAATAGGATTGAGAATACGAAATCCTGCACAGTTAGCGTTTCTACCAGAGTTGCTTTTCCGAGTAAGCATTACTAATAAGGCTTTGAGGTCTTCATCAGCCCATTCATGTCCTTTATCCTGTCTGTATTTGTTAAAAACACCAGTCGAATCTTGATCATAAATATCCCAAAGATTTTCCCACCAGTTAGCCGCATTTTCAATAGTTATTCCTTTGCTTGGGTCAACAGATTCCTGAACAGCATTACGAACATCTTGACTAGCAGTGAAACGTACTAGAGGAAAGTTGGCGGGAAGAGCAAAACCTGCTCGGTGTAGGCAACAGAGATAGACTGCCACTTGGCGATCGTAACGTGCTTTAGCGGAGTGGTTAGTATTATAGTCTTCAGGTTTTATCAGCTCTACTGATTTAAAATTTGTCACAAAACGAGATGTATCATCTGCAATAGTTGGGTAGGCTTTTATCAGCTCGAATCCGTTTTCAATTTCCCGGTAAAAGTTCACCTTCATTTCTAAGAAGCCAGGCTTGGGTACAGTGGAGTATCGAATCGTGTGGTCTTCGTATAAATCAAAAATTGCAGTTCCCCGATCCTGTAGATTCGGGTTAGCATACTCACCATTTATATCAAAGATGAGCTGTCCAATTGGATACTTGGGGCTGTTACCATCAGTCAGAGGTTTAAGAACTTCCTCTGGAGTTTCCCGGCTTTGGTCTAGTACCAGTGGTGCATTATTGCTCATCTCAACACAGGCTTGAATAATTTTTTTAACTGTGTTTGATTTACCTGTTCGAGTCATACCAAAAAGGGCGGTTCTCTTTCCAGCAAAGTCTGGAGCTTGAACATAGACAGGGATTTCTTCTTCAGTTTGCTGAAATCGGCGGCTGGAACTATAGCGCACTTTTCCAATCTTAATATCTCCCGATCCTCCCGGAGTTCCATTTTCTCGATAGTTGACAATTGCTTTTAAGATATCCGATGAGGGTTTAATCACCGAGTAATTATGGGCACTGTAGAAATTCTCTAAGTCAGCACCAAAACGAGTTTTACCATTTTCGTCAGCGTAAAAAGAGCCTAGAACAGAACATTCTAATCCACTAAAAGAGAATTCATAACGAGTGAATGTATCTAGCTGAGAGCGTTTAGTCGTACCTGTCTTAATATCATCTTTGTAATATTCCACCATACTGCTAATAACGTCCTGATCGGTTGGCAGTTTAGCTGGCTGAATGACTCGGAGTAAAACAGCTTCAGTATTATTTTTGTCATCCAGTTCGTTATCATAGTAAGCAAGAAGAAAGCAGCCTTGAGGAATACCTTTAGCGTTTTGCTTCCAAGCGTCAGCTAATAAAATTTCTGCTTTATTATAGCTAAGTCGAAAAGGGCGACCAACAAAGATTCCGGTATCCCAATTTCCGTCTGTCTTACGTTGAAAAAAGTTGGATTGTGTCAGTTTTGTGATGATACTCATAGTGTTATTCAGGTTTGTTTTTAAGGGCAGGATCTTCAAAACGAATTTTTGACTGTTCTACATATTTTTCCTCTGCGTCTATGGCTAGCCACTTACGATCGAGTCTAGCGGCCATATATCCGGTGGTATTGCTTCCAGCAAAAGGATCTAGAACTAAATCTCCTGGTTCTGTCAGAAATTCAATGAAAAAAGCAGCTAGACCCATTGGCATTCGAGCTGGATGAGGAGTGATTCCTCTTTCCTTACAAGTTTGTGAAAGGAAATCACTAGAAGTGCTGTTGGAAAAGGAGAAAGCATTTTTGGGCAAGCGAACTTCCCGTTCAGAATCCATCGGCTCTAATTCAAATAAGTTGTGAGCGATCGAACCTCCGCAGTCCTTGAGAAAGCTTTTTTCGCCAATCTTGTGCTGAGACGGTCTTTTCCCCGCGTTATATCGACCAGTAGAAAGTAGATATTTCATGCGCTCGCTGTAAGGACGCAAAACTTTAGAATTGTCTGCTTTTGGTGAATCGCTCTTGGCCATCCACCAGAGGCGAGTATAGCTATCTACGGTTCTAATTCGCTTCACTGTGACCCAGTGTGCTGGTGAGGGAAGTCGAGATGGGTTGTAACAGACAAACTCTTGAATTAAGCGAAGTTCTGTTTCCTTATGAGATACGAAGCCTAATAGAGATTGCAAAGGTAGTAGGGATTGGACAGGACGTGATGGCTCCCAGCTATTGCCTAGTTCAATAACTATAGAACCATCATCGGCTAACATTTCCGCAAAGATTGGAGCTAAACTAGAAAACCACTGGAGGTATTCATCACCCATCATGTTGCCGTAGCTCTTTTTGCTGTTGAGTGGAAAAGGTGGGGATGTCATGATAAGCTGTACCTTGCCACAGTGCTGGCTGAGGGCAGGACTTCTCAGAATCTTTTCGCTTTTGCCGACATAGTATTGACCAGACTCAGTATTTTGAACTAATGACATCAAGTTATATAGCGATTGCTCATCATTAGATTATAAGCTAAATAGTGCATCAAAGATAAATTGAGCTGCACTCACTCCCTTATTCCCCAAATAACCCAAAGAGCCCTCGCCCTTTTTTCTCAAAGAGCGATCGCCCGTCTCCGATCCCAAATCCCTGTTTAGCTGATACTTTCAGTGAGGAAAACTTATGAAAATTCGAGAATCTCAAGGTAAGAGCCTATGCAACTATCTTGCGTAAGTCAGGCAAGTCGGCATCGATGAGGACTGATTAAAGCTCGATCGCGATCTAGAAGCTTTGATTGCAGCCGGCATCCCGCGTCATTTATTTAAAATACTGACTTCCAACGATGATATCGATTTGAAGCCTGTAACACAATACCTTAAAGCCGTTTCATAATGCTTTGAGTGTAGTGTAATTGTTTCTTTTTCCCAAAGTGCGATCGCCCTTATTTTCCCAAAGTCCGATCGCCCTCTCTTATCAAAAGAGTCAATAAAAACTTCTGGGTTTGTTTAACTACAACTCTAAACATGGCAGTAATAGCAACTATTCCATCAGCACTGTAAATAGCTTCAATCCGTCTAAAAGTAGAATGAGTCCACCAGACTTTCATACGATTTCCCTGAGCCGTACCCGTACCCATTTTACCGTAACCTGCTTTCAATAGAAGTAACTCAAATTCTGTGGATGGCAAAGTTTTTACCGTAATTTGAGAGATACCGTCAATATCCAATGCTTATCAAGAGTCATAGCTACCTTGATAAGTGCTGTAGATGCGGTAGCCAGGGAATACTAAAGCAATACCTATTGCGCTATGAATTGTCCCCGGATAACTTTTTTCGGGCTCGCTACCCCAATCCAAATTTAGATCGCACCCAGCCAAATGTATAGCCCTGGAATTAAAGTATCTAAACTTTAGGCGATGGATCGCATTTGAATTTCGGAGGAATTAATCAGTTTTAAATATTGTGGCTTTTCAGGTTTGGAAATGGACATGGCACTGATTCCTGTGCGGTATGGTTAAGTAATTTTAATTCTCAAGATTATTTAGGCAACTGCGAGTTCATAATGCAGAACTAAAATTTTATCTTCTTTCAAAATAGCCCTAACTTATTCACGAGATTGGTTATTAGGAAATTCTACTAAATACTGGCATTTTCTTCCGTATTATACACTTCTTGGTAATCTTGAATCTCTTTAAGATTAGCACAAATAGTCACAGTTAAATCAACTTATAGGGTGCGTCAGAAATTGAGTATTTCGATTTCAACAGGTTTTTAGCCTCCGGGGCACCCTACGAACAGTATTTCGATCGCCCTAACCACCAACTAACCACCAACTAGATACAAACGAGCTCCAGTCCGGGCTGAATCACGGGGAGTCTAGAAGTATAGAATAGAGGTTGCGAAACCGGCACACCGCCCGATCGCTCGCCGCCAGCAATTTGTTACCCTAAAAATAGAATCAAACCTCCCTCAACTCCCTGTCATGAACAACGCCTCTCCCCTAATTCAAACCGTCACACCCGAACGCTGGGCCGGGTTTAGTATGGACTTTATCGGGGCGGGTTACACGGGGCTGTTGGTCAAAAACGGCCGCGCCGTGCGTACCCTGAAATCCGGGCGGCATTTCAGCTTCGCCCTTCCCCTGCTGGAACAGTGTCAAATTGTCATCGTAGACACCAAACTCCGCAATTTAGATGTACAGTCGCACGGAGATTTTTTGTCTAAGGATAGATTTTTAATTGATGCGACTCTGACTGTTATTTATCAAGTTATAGATCCGAAACGAGTAGCTTTAGAATTGTCCGATCCTCTAGCTGTTTTAGCAAGTGCAGTTAAGGATTGTATGGGATTAGCGATCGGGCAAATACCCCTACAACAGCTTATCACCCAAGGCCGGCTGTTGCTGCGCCAAAATTTGCTCGATCGCGTCCAAGATTTTTATACCCTAGGCTTTAACTTAGAAGACGTGCGAATTGGCGATGTCAGCTTTCCCGAAACCAACGGAGTTATTCGCCAAGTTGAGGGAATGAGTGCTCGACAAGAAGCAGAAAATACCGCCGCCCTGCAAATGAGAATTGCCGAAGCGGGCCGCCCGATCGCGCCTCAAGCGCCAGTACAGCAGTTAAACTTAATTTCAGGTCATTCTCCCGCGAGTCTTCCAGCTTCTGACACAGCAGCAGCATTCGATCGCGATTTGCAACAACTGACAGAACAACTCGCCCAAAACAGTCTCCCACCTGCGAGGAATTCACCTTCACTTGCACCGACGGTACTCGCCAGCAGCGATCGCAAAAACACCGCATATTTAATCTACAAGTTTTCGGGACAGGCGATCGGTTTAACGGCAAATCCTTTTACAATTGGACGCGAACCAACTAACACTTTAGTATTGCAAGATCCGCAAAGTTCGCGCTACCACGCCCAGATTCGCCGGGCCACTGACGAAGTTGGCAAACAGCGATATCAACTTGTCGATAGCGGCAGTTCCAACGGCACTTTTGTGGGCGGACAGAGGCTGGCTGCTAACGACCCTTTTTGGTTAGCGAACGGTTGCGAAATTGCGATCGGCGACCAAAAATGGGTGTTTCAAGATTCGTGATTGAAAGATATGAAGATTTGTTTAAACAGCAGATAAACACAGATAAATCTCATCAGCGTTCATCTGTGTTTATCTGTTGAAATCTGCTGTTTAAAAATCCCAATCTAAGTAACTTGCTTTAATCACGATATACAACTAATAGATGAAGATTTGTTTGAACAGCAGATCAACGCACATAAACACAGATTCATGCCATCGCCTTTCATCTGTCAGGTTTCTGTAGGGGGGTTGTCAAGAGTCCCCGCCTTTCCGACACAGATTCACAAATTGTCCCTCCCCAATTCCCTATACTCCCAGGTAGAAGTCTCTTCCCAATCTTAGGGGGGATATCTCCACAAGCGTTTCGAGCGATAATTTGTCAAGATTGAAAATATAACGAGAGGACAACCACATGAACTTTTCTATACAATCTGTTTACAACTGGTATCGCGACACGCTCCGCAACCCCAAGTACCGCTGGTGGATTATTCTGGGAACGTTGGCATATCTAGTCAGCCCGATCGACATTGCGCCCGATTTTCTCCCCGTAATCGGACAAATTGACGACTTGGCGATCGCAGTATTGCTGATTTCGGAACTATCCCAAATGGCTACCGACTACTTTAAATCCCGCCAAACAGAGACAGCCTCAGCATCCCAAGCCACCGGCAGCCCCTCGGACACTACAGCGAGCACCGTTGATGTAGATGCAGTTTCCGTTCAATAGTTGACAAAAATAACTCAATGGCGTGCAGCTTTTTGAGACTTAGTGGGAGCAAGAGACGATCGGCTCCCTTTTCCGTTGGCGCGGATAAACTAGAGCAGCTATTGCATAAATCTTGGATCGATGCGTAATATCGTTTCCGCTTGCATCGTCAGGTGATTTAACCTTATTAGTACACAGAGTACACAGAGTCCGAGAATATATATCTGAATCATTCCGATGCTACCGGATTTGATATAAACCGCAGATGAAAGGCAGATGCAGCACAGATCGACGCAGATGTATTTAAAGATAGTTGGCCGCTGAGCGCCATTGCTCGTCTACTTCAAAAAGGCGATCGAACCAGGTTCGATCGTTCGGAGTTCAGTCCTTCCCAGGTTCGCAGCGAAGACTTCACTCCGCATCCGGGTTCGATGGTTCGGACTTCAGTCCGCATAATTTTAGACAATCAAGACTTAAGACTTGCATATCCGATCGCAAACAATCGAACATGATATGATTTTCACCTTGAGGAATTAGGTGTTAACAGCAAATTTTGATTTATGAAGTTTAGCGAAATAGTAGAGAAACTTAATTTAGCCAACAACCACAGCCTCAAATTCTCCAGCGCGGACGATCGAGAAATTACAGGCCCCGCCCCAGTCGATGAAGCCGAATCCGGTACGATCGGTTACATAGAAGGAGCTAAATTTGCCCGTCATACAGCCACTACAAACGCTTCCGCCTTAATTTTACCCTTAGACGAAAACCTGCAAGCTCAATGCAGCGATCGCAACATCGCTTGGATAGCCGCAGCAGATCCCCGATTGTTATTTGCTCAAACCATCGCCCTTTTCTATCAACCGTTTCGCCCAGCATCCGAAATACATCCCTCAGCCGTCGTTCACCCCTCCGCAGAAATTGGTGAAAATGTTTATATCGGGCCCCACAGCGTAATTCAAGCCAAAGTCAAAATTGGCAGCAACGCTTGCATTCACCCAAATGTCGTAATTTACCCAGATGCGGAAATAGGCGAAAACACTGTTTTACACGCTAACTGCGTGATTCACGAACGTACTCGCATCGGGGCAAATTGCGTGATTCACAGCGGTGCGGCGATCGGGAGCGAAGGTTTTGGGTTCGTGCCGACAGCCTCCGGGTGGGTCAAAATGGAGCAGTCTGGCTGCACGGTATTAGAAGAGGGCGTTGAAGTTGGCTGCAACAGCACGATCGACCGGCCCGCTGTCGGAGAAACCCGCATCGGTGAGAATACAAAAATCGACAATTTAGTACATATAGGTCACGGCTGTCAAATTGGTAAAAACTGCGCCTTTGCAGCCCACGTCGGCTTAGCTGGCGGGGTGAAAATTGGCAACAATGTAATTTTGGCAGGTCAAGTGGGAATTGCCAATCAAGCTAAAATCGGAGATGGGGCGATCGCCACTGCTAAAGCCGGAATTCACAACGACGTACCCGCAGGCGCGATCGTCACCGGCACTCCAGCAATTCCCCACAAACTATTTCTCAAAGCCGCAGCTATTTACAACCGCCTTCCAGAAATGTACCAGTCTCTGAGGCAAATTCAGCGCAAGATCGATCGGTAGTCAGTTGGCAGTTGGCAGTTGGCAGTAGTCATTAGTCAGTAGTCAGTAGTCAGTAGTCAGTAGTCAGTAGTCATTAGTCATTAGTCAGTAGTTGTTGGGAATTTGTCAGTAGTTGTTATTTGTTAGTTGTTATTGGTTATTGGTTATTGGTTATTGGTTATTGGTTATTGGTTATTGGTTACTTGCTACGAATTTCCAATTGCCAATTCTCAATTCCCAATAACAACTAACAACTAACAACTAACAACTAACAACTAACAACTAACAACTAACAACTAACAACTAACAACTAACAAC